>CAYXMC010000148.1:0-4905 GCA_964466095.1 uncultured Methylophilaceae bacterium
TATGATTTTTAATAAAACTAGGTTTTTAATGCTGTCGCTTGTGCTTCCAGCACGCCCTCTTCCACCCCTGCGGCTTCAGTCAATTTAGCCACATTATCCTTGGTGAAAAAGCCATCGAACTTACCAAAGCGCTGCACGTATTCGATGATGAGCGATGAGTGCTCGGAGGCATTGGAGAATATCTGCTTGAGGCCTTCTTCTTTTGACCCGATGACATCTAGCAGGAAGCCCTGCCCTTGCTCGGCGATATTCTTGACCACGTAATCAATATTTTCCATGCCTTGGGTCTCACCATCTTTCACCGAGATAGCAATATGGTGCAGACGTGGGCCGTAGTTACGCACAAAGGTCTCGGTAGGTGATGGCAGGTGTTCCAAGTGATTCACGAAATACGGTGTGTTGTTGGCGGTGAACACCTTGGCCGGGCTTTTGGATTCTGGCAGGCCGTGCACACTCTTGGTGACGTTAGTGGAGGAGTTTTGATCCCAAATGTTATAAGCACCCCAGAAGTAATAACTGGACCAGCTGAGATATTCCAGAATCGCCACTTCGCGGTTTTGGCTGTAAACGCGGGTGGCAAGGTGGTCGATAGGCTGTAGCAAATCCTCAATGCCTATCTTGGCTTGCAGGTTTTTGGCACCTTCGTAAGCGGCCTGCACATCGGAGCGGATAGCGCTCATGCCCAACGCATAAACACGCAGCTCGTTAGGCTCACGCTTGAGGTAGCCCACAATATTGTGGGTATAAGGTGAGGGCTTACTAATCGCCACATTGCCCGGCAGCTCCAGCTTGCGCACATCGTCTTGCGAGAAGAAGCGGAACTCGCGCTCTTCTTGCAGCCTGACCACATCGTGCAGATTGCTAACGCGCAGAATCTCGCCCATGTAGCGACTATTCGGCTTGCGCGCGCCTACTGGGTAAATCTCGTTCAAGGCGCGGAAGATGCCACGGAAGTTGGGGTCTTTGACTTCGCGCACCAGCA
Organism: uncultured Methylophilaceae bacterium; assembly: GCA_964466095.1. Taxonomy (GTDB): domain Bacteria; phylum Pseudomonadota; class Gammaproteobacteria; order Burkholderiales; family Methylophilaceae; genus CAYXMC01. The sequence goes on from CAYXMC010000148.1 coordinate 983, forward strand.
GATCTGGCGAGTTGAGGTCGATACGCAGGATGTGCGTCCAGTGTTTTTCACTCTCCAGCGTGACCAGATAGTGATAGGAGGTCATCAGGCACAGCTCGGCGATGTACTGGATGGAGTGATCGGGATCGACGGTAATCATCAGCGCGTCGATCTCGTGGATCATGTCAGTGAGGCCTAACTTGTCACGCTCTTCAAGCAGGCGTTGCAGGTATTCTTCAAAGAATGGGGAGTTTTCTTTATCGCCGTGGCGGGCAAATCCGAGTGAGTTCATGGGTCAATACTCTGAAAAATTACTGCTATTAAGACTACTTATTGTGACTGTTGTTGCTGCATCTGGTTGACTTTGACGTTCACGGTCATTTTTTCTTCACCACCGCCAACGCGTGAGCCGCTGATGGGGCAAGCATCCCTGTAATCCAGCCCGCTGGCCAGACGCACATGCGCCTCGCCGGTGTCACCCCCGTTGCAGACATCCAGACTGTGCCAACCCATGCCACCCAGCCAGACATCGGCCCAGGGGTGGCTCACCAGCTGGCTACCATCCGGCGTGAACAAGTACCCACTCACATAGCGTGCAGGCACGCCCAGCGCGCGACAGCAAGTGACAAAGACGTGCACGTGATCCTGACAAACACCTTTGCCCAGCGCAAACGCCTGCGCAGCAGTTGTATCCACATCGGTGCTGCCCTTGGTATAGGGCAGACGTTCGACTATCGCCTTCATCAGTTTTTCCAGCTCTTTGAGGCCAACCACGGCAGCACTACCGCGAAACTGCTCGGCAAAGGCTTTGAGGTTTTCATCCAGCGTGGTGAGTGGTGTGGAGCGCAGATAGATTTGCAGTGGCATGGGGTCGTAAACGCCGTGGGTCTCGATGCCGGTTTCTACCTCGCCAGAGGCAATGATGGTGAGCTTATCGTGAATGCTATCTACCACCAGCGTATGGGCGATATTGCCGAAGGTATCAACAGCGCGATGCAAATGACCGTTGACGCGAATCTCCCAGCTTTTGACGTGCTGGCCGTAACCCTCAGGCGGGGTGAGACGCAGCTGCTGTATGGTGTAATCGACAGGTTCGCTGTATTCGTAATGGGTACGGTGTTCGATATTGAGCAACATAATGCATCTCGCACTCAGGACGGGGTAGCACTCAGGAAAGTGCGCTGAATCTCCAGACCCAGCTTGTTATTGCTGAGGATGAACTGCTCAAGAAATTCATGCAAGCCCTCATTGAAGATATCCAGCATGCGGCCATAGCGTAGACGTGAGTGCAGCTCACCCGCCAGACGCCGGCATTCGCTGCCGCGCTGGCCAGTGAGCTGGTCCAGTATCGGGGTGATCTCGGTAAAGCAGGCATGCAGGGAACGCGGCATATCCTCGCGCAGAATCAGCAACTCTGCCACGCGCCATGGCTCGATGGTATCGCTGAACACTTTTTGATAAGCCTGAAAAGCAGACACTGAGCGCAACACTGCACTCCACTCGTAATAATCCACTGCACCGCTCTCATCGGCATCTTCCGGCATCAGCAGGTGGTATTTCACATCCAGCAGGCGCGCTGTGTTATCAGCACGCTCGATAAACGTACCCAGACGCAAAAAGCGGAACGCATCATCACGCAGCATGGTGCCATAGCTAACGCCACGGAACAGGTGTGAGCGGGATTTGACCCAATCGCAGAACTCATGGAGACCGCCTTTGGAAAAATCCTGCCCGATAAACTGGTTGAACTCCAGCCACAGTGAGTTGATGTTTTCCCAGGTTTCAGTGGACATGGCGGCACGCACGGCACGCGCATTCTCACGCGCGGAGCGCAGGCAGCTATAAATACTGGAGAAGTTATCCTCATCCATGGAGAGATAGCGGACGACATTGGCTGAGGTGTACTCGCCATAGGCTTCCTCAAACGCTTCGACATTGCCGGAAATCTGCAATACCGGCGCCCACAGTGCGGCTTCACTATCGCCGGGGCTCATTACCAGCGACATGTTGTGCGTGACATCCAGAACCCGCGCCATATTCTCGGCACGCTCGATATAGCGCGCCATCCAGTACAAATGATCTGCGGTGCGGCTTAACACAATATTCCCCTAATTTTCTGCTTTTTAATCGTTAATAACCCAGGTGTCTTTTGTGCCACCACCTTGCGATGAATTGACCACCAGCGATCCCTCGCGCAGGGCAACACGGCACAAACCACCGGGCACCAGAGTCACTGTCTTACCGGAGAGCACGAATGGACGCAAATCCACATGGCGCGGCGCGATGCCCTGTTCTACGAGTGTTGGGCAGGTGGAAAGTGCCAGTGTAGGCTGAGCAATATAGTTGGAAGGCGCGGAGAGAATCCGCAGGCGGAACTCTTCGATCTCCTGCTTGCTGGCAGTTGGCCCAACCAGCATGCCATAGCCACCGGAGCCTTGTACTTCTTTCACCACCAGTTCTGGCAGATGCTCCAATACGTATTTCAGATCATCCGGCTTGCTAAGCTGATAGGTCGGCACATTGGAGAGGATAGGCTCTTCGCCCAGATAGAAGCGGATCATCTCCGGCACGTAGATATAAGTTGCCTTGTCGTCTGCCACGCCAGTACCAACTGCATTGGCCAGTGTGACGCCGCCATTGCGATAAACAGAGAGCAGACCGGGCACGCCGAGCATGGACTCCGGCTTGAAGATCAGCGGGTCGATGTAATCGTCGTCAATACGGCGGTAGATGACGTCCACACGCTTGGGGCCTTCTGTGGTGCGCATGTAAACGGCATTGTTGCGCACGAACAAGTCCTGCCCTTCCACCAGCTCAACGCCCATCTGCTGGGCAATGAAAGCGTGCTCGAAGTAAGCGCTGTTGTATGCGCCGGGGGTGAGCAGCACCACTGTAGGGTCCTGCACACCGGGCTGAGCCACGGCGCGCAGGTTGTTGAGCAGCACTTGCGGGTAATGCTCAACCGGGGCAATCGAATATTTGCGGAAGAGTTCGGGGAAGAGACGCATCATCATCTTGCGGTCTTCAAGCATGTAAGACACGCCAGAAGGGGTGCGCAGATTATCTTCCAACACGTAGAACTGCTGCTCCGAAGTGCGCACGAGGTCTATGCCAGCGATATGTGAGTAAACACCACCCGGCACATCCACCCCGTACATTTCGGGGCGATACTGGCTGTTAGCCAGAATACTGGCCGGCACTATGCCAGCCTTTATGATCTCCTGCTTGTGATAAATATCATGCAGGAACATGTTGAGTGCACGCACACGCTGAATGGCACCATCAGAAAGGGTTTTCCATTCACGCGAGGAAAGTAGACGCGGAATCACATCGAACGGGATCAGGCGCTCGGCACCAGCGTTCTCGCCATAGACATTGAAGGTAATGCCTACGCGGCGGAACAGCAGTTCGGCTTCCTGTCGCTTGCTTTCTAGTTGTTGGGGAGAAACATCACGCAACCAATCGGCATAGGCGGCATAAATATCGCGCACCATATCTTTACCAAGTTGCATTTCATCAAAGGGGAGTTGAGTAGCCGTATCCATGGTAGGGATAAGGCAATAGGCATGCCAGAGCTAAAAACCCTAAAAATTCATTGAATTAAGCAAAAACAGCAGGAAGAAAAAACACTGACGCACCATAAAGAGGCATGGCCTTTCAGTGTCATGCCCCGAGATTGGGCTTAACTCTTTAATCCCTGCCCGAGCGCCAGATGGAGATCATCAGCACCAGGCCGATAACGAAAGCCAGAAAGAAACCGATAAAGCCAAACGCGGGCAAGCCAAATAACGTAGGGCCACCTTTGACGGTCATGACGATGGAAGAACCGACGATCAGCGCCGCCGTAATCATGGCGATGGTCAGGCGATTGGTACTGTGGTCGAGTTGATGACCGAAATGATCCAGACGTTTCAAATCAAGATTGATCCTGAGGCGCCCTCTTG
>CAYXMC010000149.1:0-965 GCA_964466095.1 uncultured Methylophilaceae bacterium
ATGTAGAGCTGCTTATCGCGGTAAGCAATTTTGTCACCGGGCACACCGACCACACGCTTGATGTAGTCAATAGATGGGTCTGGTGGATAGTGAAAAACAAAAACATCGCCCTTCTTCGGCTGCCCTACTTTCAGAAAAGTATTATTGAGAATAGGCACACGCAGGCCATAAGAGAACTTGTTAACCAAGATGAAATCACCGGCAAGCAATGTCGGCATCATCGAGCCAGAAGGGATCTTGAAAGGCTCTACGACAAATGAACGAATCAGAAAAACCGCCAGAATCACCGGAAAAAAGCTTTTGGAATACTCAACCAGCATAGGATCTGCACTGCCCGCCGCCCTTTTCTTGCGCAGCACCAGAATATCCAGCAACCAGATAAATCCGGTAACAGCCAGAACCACCACCATGAATAGTGCAAACATCATTTGTCTTCTACCTTTAGTATGGCGAGGAATGCCTCTTGTGGAATCTCCACATTACCAACTTGCTTCATGCGTTTTTTGCCTGCTTTTTGTTTTTCCAGCAATTTCTTTTTACGCGTAATATCGCCACCATAACATTTGGCCAGCACATTCTTGCGCATCGCCTTGACGGTCTCTCGCGCAATAATATTGGCGCCAATGGAAGCCTGCACAGCCACATCGAACATCTGACGCGGGATCAGTTCGCGCATCTTGGCACACAACTGGCGACCGCGGAAAACACTGTTGCTGCGATGGACAATCAATGACAGCGCATCAACCCGATCGCCATTCACCATGATGTCCAGCTTCACCAGATCGGCTGCTCGGAACTCAAGAAACTCATAATCCATGGAGGCATAGCCACGGGAAACTGATTTGAGCTTATCAAAGAAATCCAGCACTACTTCATTCAGTGGCATTTCGTAGCTCAACATCACCTGACGCCCCATGTACTGCATATTGCGCTGCACGCCACGCTTGCCATTACATAAGGTCATC
>CAYXMC010000149.1:975-3066 GCA_964466095.1 uncultured Methylophilaceae bacterium
TCACTGGCCCGACATAATCCTGTGGCATGAGAAGATTCACTGTGATGACTGGTTCACGAATTTCCTGTATGCGCGATGGCTCCGGTAACTTCGAAGGATTCTCAATCTGCAGAACCTCACCATTCTTCATTAGCAATTCATATACCACGGTAGGCGCCGTGGTAATCAGGTCCATGTCGTACTCGCGCTCTAGGCGCTCCTGGACGATTTCCATGTGCAGCAAACCAAGGAAACCGCAACGGAAACCAAAGCCAAGTGCCGTTGAGTTCTCGGGTTCAAATTGCAGGGATGCATCATTCAGGCGCAGCTTTTCCAGCGCATCACGCAATGCTTCAAACTGGTTGGACTCTACAGGGTAGAGCCCCGCGAACACCTGCGGCTTAACTTCCTTGAAACCGGGCAAAGGCTCAGTGGCAGCCTTGCCTGCAATGGTAACAGTATCACCCACTTTGGCACTGGTAAGTTCTTTGATACCGGCGATGATAAAGCCCACTTCACCAGCACTTAGTGCCTCCTTTGGTCTGGACTTGGGGGTAAACACACCGACTTGTTCGCACAGATATTCCGCCCCGGTTGCCATCAGGCGTATCTTGTCTTTAGGTTTGAGGACGCCATCTACCACTCGCACCAGCATGACTACGCCAACATAATTATCAAACCAGGAATCAATGATGAGCGCTTTTAATGGACGAGTTTCATCACCTACCGGTGGCTGTATCTTGGCTACTACAGCCTCCAGCACATCGCGCACACCTTCACCGGTTTTGGCGGAACAACGCACCGCATCTGTAGCCTCGACACCGATCACATCTTCGATTTCCTGAATCACACGATCAGGGTCTGCCGATGGCAGATCTATCTTGTTGAGCACTGGCACCACTTCCACATCAAGGTCGATCGCGGTGTAACAGTTGGCTACGCTCTGTGCCTCTACCCCCTGAGATGCATCCACCACCAGCAAGGCACCTTCACATGCGGATAGAGAGCGGCTAACTTCATATGAAAAGTCAACATGCCCCGGCGTATCAATCAGATTCAGATTATAGATTTGGCCGTCCAGTGCTTTATATTGCAAAGCCGCTGTTTGCGCCTTAATGGTAATTCCGCGCTCGCGCTCCAAGTCCATGGAATCCAGCACCTGCGCTTCCATTTCACGATCAGACAAGCCACCACAAAGCTGGATGATACGATCTGCCAAAGTGGATTTGCCGTGGTCGATATGGGCAATGATGGAGAAGTTACGGATATTTTTCATGGTTGGGATTTTAGCCGACAAGATTGCACTTCCGTGCACAACAACAAGGGCGCCGAAGCGCCCTTGTGCAACATAATGATTAATGTCTAATTTTACAGCAATTAGCCAGCTTTAGCATCAAACCTATTTGCCGCCTATCTTCACCGGCACATACAGCGTATTCTCGCCACGTTGCACCAGTAAGGCTACTGTCTTGCCACTAGCCATTGCTGCAATCTGTTTGTTGAACTGCTCCAAACTCTGGATATCCGTATTGTTCAAGGCAAGAATCATGTCTCCACGACGGATACCAGCTTGAGCAGCAGGCCCTTGAGCATCAACAACCAGCAAACCATTTTTACCGTTCAGGTTTTTCTTCTGTTGTGGATTGAGTTCACGCAGAATCAGGCCAATACGATTGGCTTCTGGCTTACCGTTGCCTTTAGGCCCAACATTCGCTTCATCTTTATCCACGGGCATTTCGCCAACCGTAATATTAAGTGTCTTGTTAGATCCTTTACGCAGGACCTCTACGGGGACCTCTTTACCTGGCTTAGTTGCACCTACTGCACGCGGCAAGTCTGGTGACGCGTTGATGACCTTGCCATCAAATTTCAGGATTACATCGCCGGGCTGCAAATCCCCCTTATCGGCCGGACTTCCCTTTTCGACACCGGATACCAGAGCACCATTGGTGTTCTTCATACCGAAAGAATCAGCTAATTCCTTGGTGATTTCTTGAATGGCGATACCCAGCCAACCACGAGTGACCTTGCCATTAGCTTTCAGCTGGTTGGAGATATCAATCGCTACATCAATAGGGATCGAGAAAGACAAACCCATATATCCACCACTGC
>CAYXMC010000149.1:3076-4903 GCA_964466095.1 uncultured Methylophilaceae bacterium
CTGGGAATTAATACCAACCACTTCACCTTTCAGGTTGAATAAGGGGCCACCAGAGTTACCTGGATTAATCGCTACATCCGACTGAATGAATGGTACAAAATTCTCTTGCGGCAATGCGCGCCCTTTGGCACTGACAATACCCGCTGTCATCGTATTTTCAAGCCCGAAAGGTGATCCGATCGCTGCCACCCATTCGCCCACTTTCAGCTGATTAGGGTCGCCAATAGTGACCTTGGGTAATCCAGTTGCCTCGATCTTCAATAGAGCAACATCGGTGCGGCGGTCAAAACCAATAATCTTGGCCTTGAATTCGCGTTTGTCTGAAAGTTTGACAATCACCTCGTCTGCTTCACGCACCACGTGGGCATTAGTCAGAATGTAGCCATCGGCACTGATAATAAAACCGGACCCAAGAGATTGAGATTTGTACTCTTGTTGAGGAGCTTGTCCGCCAGGCCCACCTGGCATATTGGGAATACCGAAACGGCGGAACAATTCTCCCAGCGCCTCATCATCAGGCATACCGGGGAATGGACTCATGCTCTGGTTGTTGTTCTGGACAACCTGCGTCACACTGATATTGACAACTGAAGCCCCTTGCTTCTCTGCCAGCTCCGTAAAATCAGGCAGATCCTTGGCTGTAGCAGCACTAGAAAACGCCAGCAACATCGCGAAAGCTGCGATCCATCTTTTCATCATCTATTCACCTCGTTGACAATTCACATTAATCACTCGCGTATCCGCAGTACGCAATATGACAGGCTGATATCGGGCACTCATGGCTCGCCCTTGCGCATGCAATCGCAACCACAGGTAGGCAAGCCCCAAACCACCCAACGCTCCTATGACAGCATACAAATCATTTTGTGCTGGCACGGCAGCAATTAATCCACCAAGCAGTCCACCCAACATCAATCCAACTAGTGGCACACCATAAATCAGCATGGAACTCGACATCACCGCTTGCTCTTCTATGCCTACAACGACCAAGTCACCCTCTGCAGCATTGATGCTATTGTCGGCCTTGAATAAGCTGGATTTGTGTCCGAACAAACGCCCCCACATGGAAACACCGCAACCACGCGTTTGCCCGCACAAGCCGCAAGGCTGTTTACGTACAATCTCCAGAGTAGCCGACGCCTGGTCGACACTGACGACTAGAGCATGTTCTTCAATCATGGGAATTCAATCCTGAATGGATTATTTTTTGAAACTGACAGCACTAGCAAACTGAGAAACCGTAGCTTCTGGCACCTCACCTACCGCTACTACTTGATGACCATCAATCACTGTTGCGTAAAAGTTGGTAGCACCTGAGACAGTATGTCCCATCTTGGGCTTGACGCCCTTAATGAGCGGTTCGATAAATAAGGACACTGAAGCAAGGCCATCAGAAAAAATCAACTGAGTCACAGGCACAGGCTTGCCAGGCACAATACGTTGCAGGCTATCTACATTGCGGTAGCCTGCTGGCAATTGATTGACTATCCACTGCTGGGCAGCAACCGGGGTTGCTGAAGAGTTCTGCTCTTCCATGACATAAGGCTTGGCATGATCAACCTGCGGCTGAAACCAGTCCATATTTTGTGCATTCAGCAGCGTTAGCTGACTGAAAGCGATTTGTTCCATCAACTCATTACGCTCATTATTCGTAATCGCCTTAAGTAGCAAGCCGTATTCACGGTCTGCCCAGAACTTGTATCCATATCGATAGCGATCCTTAGGCTCAAGGAGTACAACCAAGCCATCCCTGCCAGCTATACGTTCCTGCCCGGCAACTTTAACCTGATAGCTGCTCTTGATAGCATCCATATTGGTAGGCAACAA
>CAYXMC010000150.1:0-4894 GCA_964466095.1 uncultured Methylophilaceae bacterium
ATCTATCGTCACCGGATTTGCTAGGAGTTGAAAACGAGTAATGTCTGCGCCTGTTTTTTGTGACGCCACTGCCTGAGCCATCATTACCTCTCCCGAGCTGGTGAAGCAATACATTTCCAGCCGAGTGGTTGGAGAGCCTTGAAAGTCAAAATTTCGGACAGGCAGAACTTTGCAGCTTTTATATCCCTTGAGTCCATCAAGACTGATATCAAAGCCCGAGCTATCTGGACTAAAGGTTTTAACTTCTCGCGTCTGACCGTTCAACATGCTGATCTCCCAAGTACAAAACTGAGAGCCCCACGCGTCAGGGGAAAGAAGCGCTAATAGCAACACTAGATTTCGCTTAAGCACCACTCACCTCCTTGAATGCAGAATATAAAGTAGCTATCCTAAAAAATTAACTAAGCTGGTATGGCAGGCTACCGATTTCCAGCTTGGTCTGGTTCCAGTACACAGCGCCTGCTTCCAGACTTTCCAGCCGTATCTCGGCAAGCACATCAAACCCACCATTGGGGCTAGCGGCACTGCGGACGACCTGGCCGGCTTCTGCGCCTTCTGCATTGGCAAGGGCTGCGCCAGCGGCTGGTTGTTCGGTAGAGTTGATATGCGCAAGCTGGGTGCGGCGTTTGACCTTGCCGAGGTAGTGGGTGCGGGCGACGATCTCTTGCCCGGTATAGCAGCCCTTTTTGAAGTTGATGCCGTCTAGCGCATCGAGGTTGACCATTTGCGGGACAAAGGCTTCTTGAGTGGCGGGGACGATCTCGGGGATGCCTGCCTGAATCTCCAGCCAATCCCACACCGGTTTACCTACGGCTTTGGCAGTGGCTGCCAAATTGCTCCATAACTCCGCTGCTTTTTCGGCAGGGACGAATATCTCATAACGTGGTGTACCGGCATCAGGCAGGCGGATGATGGCGCCATTCTCTAGACTTACCAGCTCGTGCGCACTTTGCGGGATTTGCGCAAAATGTTGCAGCAGCAGGGCGGCGGCATCTGGCCCGGCAAGGCCGAAGCGCTGGATAGTATCCGAGACATCCTTGATGGTGACCTTGGAGCGCAGCACATACATGCGCAGGCGCTTGGCGATAGGCTCCAGCAATCTGCGGTCGAATTGCAGGTGTACATGATCGTTATGTGCGAAGGCGAGGAACAAGGCCAGCAAGCGGCCTTTGGGGGTGCAATAGCCGGAGTAGTGGCTATTGCTGCCATTGAGTTTTTTGACATCGTTGGTGACTTGCCCTTGCAGGAAAGTCACGGTGTCTGCGCCTTCCAGTTCCAGCAGGCCGAGGTGGGAGAGATCTGCCAGCACGGTTTGCTGGCTGGCGGCTTGCAGCTCTGCCTGCGGTTGACCAAAGTGCTCAATCTCACCATCTTTGAGGCTTGCGCCTTGTGTGAGCAGAAAGTCGTGCCATGAATTCATGCTATCGTTACCATCATTATTTAAAAGTTAAGCTGATTATAACGTGAAGCCGCTTACCCTGATTTTCAAGCCCTCATATTATCTGCTGGCCATTTTAGGTGGCATGGGTCTGGGTTGCCTGTTGATCTTGCTGTTGGTGCCTATGTCAGTTTTGATGAAGTTGGATTTGATGCTGCTGGTGCTGTGCAGCACAGCCTACAACATATTCAAATACGCCTTGCTGCGGCTGCCCGGCTCTTGCCTGCAATTGCGAATGACGGCGGACAGGCAATGCTTTGTTACCTTGGAAGATGGCACGGAAACCGAGGTGCAGATACAGCCGGATAGCTTTGTGGCGAGCTACCTCACCATCATCAATTACAAGCAGCCGGGAAAGTTCTGGCAGCAACACTCAGTGATACTGCCAGATTCGCTGGATGCGGAAGCTTTCCGCATGCTCAGGGTGAATTTACGTTGGGGTTATCGCGAGGACGCGGCAGCGGATGCTTTCTGACGCGATAATCTGGTCTTGATTCGCTGAATTGTCTGTTTCAGCTCGCGCACCGGGTGCTTGGGCACATAAGCGGCGATCAGTACCAACGCGGCCAGCGTGGCCAGTATCCAGTGCAGATCAAACGGGGCTGTATCGCGGCGGGCCGGGGTTTGATCTTCCATTGCAGCCAGCACGCTACGCAGGCTGTTGCCGTTGACGTAAGCACCGTTGATGTCCTTGGCAATCGACTTTAGATACTCTTCATCCAGTTTTGATAAATAACGATCACCCTCTGCGCTGGCAACGTTATTATCACGCACCCCCAGATTAGCCTCTGAAATCTGCGCGATCCCCGGTTGCATGGCAAAGCTGTCGCCAGCCCAGTAGCCAATAAGCTGGTTCTTTTCATCCAGCTTGGGTATTGGGGTGCCTTTATCACTGCCTATGCCAACGAACAGCCAGCCGTTGCCACCCTGAAACTCGCTCAGGTCTTTGGTGTTGAAGGCATGCAGTTTGGGTGCTTCTTCACCATCAGTGAAGTAAACAACTTGCGCTGGTTCCGGGAAGGAGCGTATGACCCGGGCCAGGGTGAACAGGCTTTCGCGGATACGGCTATTGCCAGACCAGCCGGTACGCCAATCCAGATGATCAATCGTATCGTTGATGGCGGCATAGTTGGCGCAAACCTCAATCGGCGAATAGAGTGCTGCAACACTGACGCCAGCAAAGAGGCCAATACTGACACGAGTGCCACAAGGCATCTTGCTGATAATGTTGTGCATCAGGTGCTGCGTATATTGCATGCGCGTCACGGTCTTGCCGTTGATGGTGGCATCTTGCACGTTCATGCTTTGCGAGATATCAGCTACCAGAATGTAACTGTAAATGTTGCGCTTGAGCGGCACCGTAGGTTTAAGCGCGGCAATCAGCAACAGCAGAAAAGCAGCCAGCAAGAGGCTGAGATCGCGGCGGTGGCGCAAGTAACTGACGATTTTATGCATCTTTTACATTACCTTAAGGCAAGCCAACCGGAATGTTGCCCATGATCAGGCCCGGCGTATCAGATTCACCAACGCCCGGAGTTGGCGTGGCTGGCAGCATGGTCAAAACGCGATCCAGATTATGGCGCGTACCCCAATGGCGGTTATCCAGGCGCAATGCTTGCTGGTAGGCTGTCTTGGCCTGACGAAGCAGGTATTCGGTTTCATCACGTACGGTCATGTTGCTGCCGTTGATGGCAAGCCCACGGCGGAAAAAGATGTTGCCGAGATTATGCTGAATGGCTGCCTTCTGCTCTGGGCTGGCTTTTTCCAGCAGGTGCGAGAACAGCAGGGTCGCTTCTTTATAGCGCTCGTTTTTGGCCAGCCAGTAAGCCGTGGAAAATTTGGCTTCAAAGCTCTGGGTGTCAGTCTGCGGGTTTTTGCCCTTGCGGATGGCGGCATTAAAGGCATCAATCTGGTTAATGCGCTGGTATTCGTAAACGATGCCAGCTGCCGAGGCAAGCGCGATAAGGCCCAGCAGCCATGTGAGCTTGCCGGAAGTGAATGAATTTAAGCCGAGTGCCACGTTCTGACCTCCAAATATTTAATGCCTAATAACATGCCTATCATCAGCGCTGCCAGCAGATAACACAGGCGTGTGAAATCTGTGCCGGGAATCTGCTCCATGTAGCGGATAGGTTTCTTTTCTTTCTGGTTAATATCGTTGATTGCCGTTGCCAGTGTCTTTGGGTCTTCAGCCTCATAAGCCTGGAATGGAGTCTTCAGAGTCTTGAAGAACTCGTTCAGCTCAATTTGTGGTGGCAATGCCTTATCTTCAGGCGGTTTGTACTCAGTGTCGAAGATACTGATGCCACCGGGCTGGCGCAGCACGATCCAGTAAAGGCTGATGTGCAGCTTGTCCATCCAGTCACGAATCTTCTGCTGGGTGTTGGCATCTATACGGCCTGCACCATCTGATAACAGGATCAGCACACGCGAACCTGAGTCAGGAAGTTTATCGAACAGCGCGGTGCCGCTGGTCAGACCACTACCAATATTGGTTTGAAACAAGGCGTTACCGGCGGTTGCCTGTACAGCGGCCAGCACGGCCTCGCGGTTCTGTGTCAGCGGCAATACATACATGGCCGAGTTGCTGAACGTGATCATGCCAAACATATCGTTTTGGCGGGATTTAATAAATTCGGTAATCAATCGGCTGGCTGCAACTGACTTGGTTTCGCCAACCGTGCTGTTGACGCTACCGGAGAAGGGGTCGTCCATACTGGCGCTGCGGTCCAGCACGAGCGCGATCTGTGCGCCAACACCGATTTTCTCGATCTGTTTTTCTGCGCTGTGCGGGCCGGAAAGCCCAAGCACAATGAGCACCAGCGCCAGGGAAGCCAGTATTTTTAGCATCAGGGCAACCAGATCGGACAATGGGTCATGCGGCAGCATGACTGTCCAGGAGTAATTGCGGCTGTGCTCACGATTAAGGATGAGCGGCAGCAAAGCAATTGGCATTAGCCAGAGGAACCATGGTGAGTAAAAGCCCATGATTTAAACCTTGATAGCGTCTGGCTTCAGACCGCGTTCGCAATCACGGCAGGCGCGCACGAACTTTTGCAGCCAGAGTGCCGGGTTATCACCCACACTGTGGGCCGCTTGCGGCTCAAAGAAGACCTGACGGGAGAGGCCAAAGAATTTCTCGATATCAGCACGAATCGGTGCGAAGCCCGGATTGCTACTGATAAAGCCATCGAGGTTATCGCTGAAAACACTGTTTCCAGCTGTGGTGTTGAATGACTGATGTACCCGGCTGACGGCTTGTTGCAAGCCTTGCGCGTCTTTTGGCAGTTTGCGGATATCGCGCAGGGCGCGGGCAAACGGTTTGCCCATCATTGGTAGCCAGGCACGTGCCCCCAGAATGTATAGCAAGCCGAGCAGGCTCAGGCCGAATACCACGCGCAGCCATTGCAGGCGCTGATGATCTTTGCTGCTACTCATCAGCAGCGGACCACGTAG
>CAYXMC010000151.1:0-4762 GCA_964466095.1 uncultured Methylophilaceae bacterium
GCAATCAACAATAACAGCTTATTCATGTTTTTATTTCTCCCATAATTGATTGAAAAAGCACTCGCTTGAAAGTGCGTTTTCATCATACGCCGTTTGCAATTCAAGCAATAGATGCAATATCGGCAGCAATGGCTTCCAGCGCTGCTATTGGGGAGGCGGCCTGCGTAATGGGCCGGCCAATGACTAAATAGCTGGCACCATCCTGCAGTGCTGTTGCTGGGGTAACCACGCGAGACTGGTCATCCAGACTGGCATTGGCTGGGCGTATGCCGGGCGTGACCAGACAGAAATCCTGACCTAGATGCTGGCGCAATAACTTGGCTTCCTGCGCGGAGCAAACCACACCATCCAGGCCAGATTGCTTGGTCAAGCTGGCAAGGTTTAAAACCTGATCTTGCAATGGCCTGCCAACACCTATCTGTTCCAAAGTCTGCTGGTTCATACTGGTGAGTACAGTCACTGCAATCAACAGGGGATTTTTGCCGCTTCTGGCGACACCTTCGCGAGCTGCTTCCATCATGGGCTGGCCGCCGCTGGCATGTACATTCAGCATCCACACGCCAAGCTTGCTTGCGGCTTCGCAAGCTTTGGAAACAGTATTCGGAATATCGTGAAATTTGAGGTCAAGAAAAACACCAAACCCTTGGTCTACAAACTTCTCAACCAATTGTGGGCCGGCGGCAGTAAATAGCTCTTTTCCAACTTTGATACGGCAGAGGGTAGGGTTCAGCTGGTTTACCAACTCGCTGGCGCTGACTGCATCTGCATAATCAAGGGCAACTACAATTTTGGGGTCTGTATTGCTCATACTGCGTTTTCATTTGGTTCAGGGTTTATGGACTCCCAGGCATTACAAGCCGGGCATTGCCAGTGATAGTTCTTGGCGCGGAAGCCGCACTGGTCACAGCAATAAGCATTACGGTTGCCAATAGCATTGCGCACAGTCTGCTGCATGAGATGGGTATCATGCTGATCGCCTTCTTCGTAAAGAGCGCGTGCTTTCAGCAACTGTTCCAGTGTTTGCAGGCTCGGTTTCTTGGTTAGTTCGTCTCGTGCCAGCTTGGCAGCTTTGACCGCACCCTGTTCAGAGAGGGTAGTCTCATAAACCACATTGAGCAGAGAGGGTAACTTGTACACCTGTAGGTAAGTGTTTAATTGGTGTAAGCCTTCTTCCAGTTTGCCCAGTGCACGGTAGCTGGCCAGCATTTTGACGGCGATCAGCCCCAAATATTCTGGTTTTTGGAATTCGATACGTTTCCAGATTGAGATAGCGACTTTATGTGCATCTTCGGCTGCTTCCATATCACCTAGCATGGCGTTAGCACGTATGCAGTTTTTATTGGCATCCAGTGCCATTTCAAGCTCGTGTCTGGCAGTGTGGTTGTCGTTTGCCAGCATCGATTTAACAGCCATCTCACAATAGTATTGTGCGATTTCTATACGGAAAGGAATACCAGACAGGCGTTCCAGTTCCTTTGCAATGTCGATGGCGCGTTCCCATTCACGCTCGCGCACATAGATTTCTAGCAGAGCGCGCAGAGCAGGCTGTTTGTAACGACTGTCATCCAGTGACTTGAACAATTCTTCAGCACGATCAAGCAGACCGGCTTTGAGGTAATCCTGGGCCAGTTCAGCCATAACGGCCATTTTTTGTGGCTCTTCCAGTTCCTTGCGCTCCAGCAGATTGAGGTGCAGGTGTATGGCTCGGTCTACCTCGCCGCGACGGCGGAACAGGCTACCCAGTGCAAAGTGTAGCTCTAGAGAGTCGGCATTTGCTTCAACAGCCTCGATAAAAGCTTCGATCGCCTTATCATGCTGGTCGGTGATCAGGAAATTGAGGCCCTTGAAATAAGCGGCCGGTAGCGTCGTAGATTCTGATAATAGCTGTTTGATGTCGACGCGTGCAGCAAGCCAGCCCAAGGTAAAGAACAGTGGCAGAGCGAGTAGCCACCAGTATTCAAATTCCATCATAGTTGAGTGCCCTGATTAGGGTTAAGTTGTTTCAGCTCTTTTTGCAAACCCAGTAATTGTCGCCGTTGCCTGACAAAAATACCAAAAAACGCAATGATGCCGATGAGCACGCCAAAGGCAAAAGTTATCAGGAGCATCAATGATAAAGGGGCCTGCCAGACAAAACCAAGGTAGTAGTGGATTTCCGCTGGCTGCAGGTTTTTAGAGGCAAAACTAACCAACAGGATAAACAGAACTAGGGTAAGTGCTGAATAAATGTATTTCATAACATAATTTTACCTAAGCCCTGCCGCATAGCCTAATGTTTCCTTTTTGCAGCCAAAAAAAACGGCAGACGCTTGTCTGCCGTTTTGACTTTAGACCGAATTACTCAGCCATATCCACACGTTCGCGTAACTCTTTACCAGCCTTGAAGTGAGGTACATATTTTTCAGGTACCTGCACTTTGGTGCCAGTTTTTGGGTTGCGACCCAAACGTGGAGGGCGGTAGTTCAAGCTGAAGCTACCAAAGCCCCGGATTTCGATACGTTCACCTGAAGACAGGTTGTCCGACATAGAGTCAAGAATTGCCTTTACTGAAAGTTCGGCATCCTTGACAACCAGTTGTGGAAAACGCGCAGCAAGTTTGGCAATCAGTTCTGATTTGGTCATGGCGTAATCGCCTTATTCGTTGTTCTTGCCGTCAAGCTTAGCTTTGAGCAATGCGCCGAGGTTGGTGGTACCAGCAGTGCCAGCATTGTCGTTGCTGAACTTCTGGATCGCATCAGTTTCGTCGGCAATGTCTTTCGCCTTGATGGACAGGTTGATAGAACGGTTCTTGCGGTCAATGTTCAGGATGCGAGCTTCAACTTCATCACCTTCTTTGAGAGCGGTGGTTGCATCTTCAACTTTTTCTCGAGAGATTTCAGAAGCGCGGATGTAGCCTTCAACTTCGGTGTCCAGAGTAACGGTAGCACCCTTGGCATCAACAGCCTTCACGGTACCCTTCACAACAGCACCCTTGTCGTTAACAGAGGTGTAAGCGGTGAATGGATCGCTGTCCAGTTGCTTCACGCCGAGGGAGATACGTCCTTTCTCAACATCAATGCTGAGTACAACTGCAGAGAGTTCATCACCCTTCTTGTAGTTGCGGATCGCTTCTTCGCCAGTCTGGTTCCATGACAGGTCAGACAAGTGAACCAAGCCGTCAATACCGCCTGGCAGACCGATGAACACGCCAAAATCAGTGATGGACTTGATCTGACCACTCACCTTGTCACCCTTTTTGTGGGAAGCCGCAAAGTCATCCCATGGGTTTGCTTGGCACTGCTTCATGCCCAGAGACAGACGGCGACGCTCTTCGTCAATTTCCAGAATCATGACTTCTACTTCGTCGCCCAGTTGAGCGATCTTGGCAGGATGTACGTTCTTGTTAGTCCAGTCCATTTCGGAAACGTGTACCAGACCTTCGATGCCTGGTTCAATTTCAACGAAAGCACCGTAGTCGGTCAGGTTGGTTACCTTGCCGAACAGGCGGGTACTGACTGGGTAACGGCGGGTCAGAGCAACCCATGGGTCATCGCCCAGTTGCTTGATGCCGAGGGAAACACGGTTCTTTTCTTGATCGAACTTGAGGATCTTTGCTTCAACTTCTTCACCAACGGTCAGCACTTCAGATGGATGCTTGACACGGCGCCATGCCAGATCAGTAATATGCAACAGACCGTCAATACCGCCCAAGTCAACGAATGCACCGTAGTCGGTGATGTTCTTGACGATACCCTTGACCACTGCGCCTTCTTTCAGTGAGCCCATCAGAGCTTCACGGTCAGCACCCAGACTGACTTCCAGAACAGCACGACGGGAAACAACCACGTTGTTGCGCTTGCGGTCGAGCTTGATAACCTTGAAATCCCATTCCTTATTTTCGAATGGAGTAGTGTCCTTGACTGGACGCAGGTCAACCAGTGACCCAGGCAGGAAGGCGCGGATGCTGTTAACCATCACAGTCAGACCACCCTTAACGCGGCCATTTACCATACCCTTGATAATGCGACCTTCATTCATGGCTTCTTCGAGGTCGAGCCATGCAGCCAAGCGCTTGGCTTTTTCGCGAGACAGCTTGGTGGAACCGTAGCCATCTTCCAGAGATTCGATGCAAACTTTAACGAAATCGCCAACGTTTACTTCAAGCTCACCGCGGTCATTGCGGAACTCATCAGCTGGGATAACACTTTCGGATTTGAGACCTGCATTAACGATTACGAAGTCATCGTCGATTGCAACTACTTCTGCGGTGATTACTTCACCAGAGCGCATTTCCTGGCGCGCCAGGCTTTCCTCAAAAAGTGCTGCGAAGCTTTCGCCCATGGATGAGGAGGTTGAGGTTGAAACGTTAGCCATTAAAAAATTACCTAAATATCCCGCCGTGCGACGGGGAAAATTAAAAAAGCCATGAACCTGTGTTGTTCATAGCACCCTTAAAGCAATCCTGTATTCTACATGAAATCAAATACTAAATACAGATTTTGTATGATTTAAAACCTTTTCTACTGCTTGTTCTATCGTCAGGTTGTCGGTTTCCAGCAACATAGCATCCTGAGCTTGTTGCAAAGGCGCAACCGATCGCTGCTGATCTCTTGCGTCACGCTGACGCAAATCATCCAAAATTTGCTGAAGATTAGCATTAATTCCTTTTGACATCAACTGCTTATAACGTCTTTCAGCCCTTGTCTCAGCACTGGCGGTTAAATAAACTTTACTGATGGCATCTGGGAAAACCACGGTTGCCATATCTCGTCCATCAGCTACA
>CAYXMC010000152.1:0-4730 GCA_964466095.1 uncultured Methylophilaceae bacterium
CAACCAGGTAAAGAACATCGGAATAAAGATTGTGGCAACAAACGTGGCCAGCAACATGCCGCCAAATACGCCTGTACCCATGGATTTACGGGCTGCCGCACCGGCACCTGTAGCCACAACGAGTGGCACAATACCGAGCACGAATGCCATCGAGGTCATTACGATCGGGCGAAAACGCAATCTGGCAGCCTCTTCAGCCGCTTGTAATATGGGCTTACCCTCTTCCATTTTCTGGCTGGCAAACTCCACGATCAGAATCGCGTTCTTTGCGGCCAGACCAATGAGGGTAATCAGGCCAATCTGGAAGTAAATGTCATTCGGCATGCCGCGTAACAACACGGCCAGCAAGGCCCCTGCCAGCGCAAACGGCACAGCCATGATAACCGCCAGCGGCAGTGACCAGGTTTCAAACTGCGCTGCGAGGATCAGGAATACCATGATGATGGCGAAACCGAAGGCCATCACACCGGCTGAACCCGTGCGTTTTTCTTGGAAAGCCTGTCCAGTCCAAGCAATCTGGTAACCATCCGGCAGATTATCCTTGGCAATTTTTTCCACCATCTTGATTGCTTCACCGGAGCTCACGCCGGGCGCACCGCTACCCAGCACCTTGGCCGATATCAGGCCGTTATATCGTTCCAGCTGTTCGGCACCGACGATATTGTGCACAGTGCTCAAGGCCGATAGCGGCACCATCTGTCCGTTCTTGGAACGCACATAAACTTTACCTATATCTTCAGGCTTGGTGCGGTATTGCGGCTCAGCTTGCAGTTGCACGCGATAAGTACGTCCGGACTTATTGAAGTCGTTAACGTACAGCGAGCCCATTGTACTTTGCAAAGTGGCATAAACATCCGCCACCGCAACGCCTTGGGAGATCGCCTTGGCTTCATCGACTTCAACATAAAGCTGCGGCACTGTGGGACGGAAGAATGTATTGATTCCGGTCAAGCGTGGCTCTTTCTTCAATGCCTCCATGAAGTTATTGACCACTGCATAAAGATTGCCAGGATTAGAGTCACTGCGGCTTTGGACGTACAACTCAAAACCACCCGAGCTACCCAGCCCACGAATGGCTGGCGGATTGAACGCAATTGCCATGCCGTCCGGCTGCTGCATACCTATGCCAAAGAGTTTCTTGACGATATCTTCCGCCGTGGTCTTACGCTCTTCCCAGTCTTTCAGTCGTACAAACATAGTGGCCGCATTGGTCTTGTTGCCCCCACCAATCAGGTCAAAGCCATTCACGGCAAATTCGTGAGCAACCGCCGGGTCTTTGGAAATCGCTGCACGTACCGCTTCTGTCGTTTTGGTGGTACGGCTTAGGGTGGCTCCATCCGGCATGATGACAGCTGTGACAACATACCCCTGATCTTCGGCTGGCACAAAACTGCCAGGCACCGCCTTTAGCATCACAATCACTGCCAGCATGATGCCTACAAACGCAATACCGCCGATGATGCGGTGATGCAGCGTGATATCGACAATTTTGCTGTAAATATTGGTCAGCTTCTCAAAGCCACGATTAAATGGCGCAAAGAAAGCTGATTTTCCATGGGTAGCCTTCAGCAAGATGGCACACAGGGCTGGAGTTAGTGTCAATGCAACGATACCCGAGATCACCACGGCCACCGCCACTGTCACCGCAAACTGACGATACATTTCACCGGCGATACCACCAAGGAAAGCAACCGGCAGAAAAACTGCGCATAAAACCAGAACAATCGCGACAACTGCGGTAGAAACCTGTTCCATGGACTTGATGGCGGCATTGATAGGCGACAGCTTCTCATCGTTCATCAGGCGCTCGAAATTTTCCAGAACCACGAACGCATCATCCACAACGATACCAATAGCCAGCACCATGGCAAACAAAGTCAGGGTATTGATAGAGAAGCCAAATAACCATAGACCGGCGAATGTACCTATCAATGAGATAGGTACAGCAATCAACGGAATCAGGGTTGCACGCCAGCTTTGCAAGAACACATAGACCACGAGCACAACCAGCACCAGAGCCTCACCCAAGGTTTTAACAACCTCCCAGATGGAAGCCTTTACAAAGTCACTGGTGTCATAAGGTATTTCGTAATCAATGCCTTCCGGGAAACGCTGCTTCAACTCGTTCATCTTCTCCTTGATGGCATTAGCCGTATCAAGCGCATTGGCACCAGTTTGCAGGCTGACACGCAAAGCCACGCCAGGCAAGCCATCCAAGGCAGTGCGCACATTGTAGTTCTGCGCACCCAGCTCGATACGAGCAACGTCTTTCAGGTAAAGCACGCCACGTGGGCCATCGGCACGCATGATGATATTGCCAAACTGTTGCGGATCAAGCAGACGCCCCTTGGCAGTCACGGTATAGACGATCTGCTGGTCAGACGGGGCTGGGTCCTGACCGATCTTGCCAGCTGCGTACTGTGCATTTTGTGCATTCAGGGCAGCAACAACATCAGAGGTACTTATACCCAATTGGGCCATACGGTCGGGACGCAGCCAGACACGCATTGAATAATCCTGCGCACCGAAAATGGCAGCATCACCCACACCTTTTACTCGCTTGATCTCATCCAGCACATTGAGGGTGCCATAGTTACTCAGGTAAAGCGTGCCGTACTTCTGCTGCTTGTCGGTCAACATGATGACCAGCAGGATGTCGTTAGTTACTTTATTCACGACCAGACCGGTGCGGCGCACCTCATCAGGCAAGCGTGGCAAAGCGATATTCACGCGATTACTGACGTTAAAGGTAGCCTGATTGATATCTGTACCCACTTCAAAAGTGGCAGTAATCGTCAAGGTGCCACTAGAGTCAGCGCTGGAATTGAAATACAAAAGGCCTTCTACCCCGCTCAACTGCTCCTCAATAGGCGCGGCGACGGTTTTGGATAAGGTTTCAGCACTGGCACCAGGATAACTGGCTGTAACCTGTACAGTGGGGGGAGCGATCTGCGGATACTGCGCGATAGGTAGCTTGAATGCAGCTGCCAGACCCGCGAGCATGATCACGATGGAAATAACCGATGCAAAGATCGGCCTTGTAATAAAAAACTTGCTCATCACGACTCCCGCTTAGGCAACTTTGGAGTTAACTGGCTTAGCCTGCTGGCGATCTGCACTTTCAGGCCGTTTTGGCTCTTCTGCCGGATGTGGGGTAACCGTCGTACCGGGACGAATCTTGATGACGTTATCCACGATAACGCGCTCCCCTGCTTGCAAACCATCTAGGATTACCCAATCTTTGCCACGCCATTCGCCTGTCACTACAGGACGCACCACAACCTGATTCTGGTCGTTGACGACATACACAAACTTGCCCTGATCAGATGTTAATACGGCCACTTGCGGCAGGATGAACACGCCATCACGTTTACCTGTAGTGACACGGGCACGCACAAATTGGCCTGGCATCAGGCGCTGGTCGGCATTCTCAAAAGTTGCTCGCAATTGCTGAGTACCAAGGCTGGGGTCAATCTGGCTAGCTGCAAAATTGATTTTGCCCTTCTGTTGATATTCGCTACCGTCTGGCAAGATCAAGGTCACTTGCTGCACGTTGTGTTCTGTCAGGCGACCGCCAAGTTGTGCTAACTCACTATCTGAAAGGCTGAAACGTACCCAGATTGGTGAAAGTTGTACTACTGTGGTTAGTAAGCTGCTGTTGGCAGAAACGAGCGCACCTTCAGAGAACTGAAAACGCCCTGAAACGCCGCTGACTGGCGCAGTGACATTGGTATAGGAAAGATTCAGCTCAGCCTCTCGCACATTCGCTTGTGCTTGTACCAGTGCAGCAGCAGCGATCGCATTTTCTGAAACTGCATTGTCGTATTCACGCTGACTAATAGACTGACTTGCCAGCAAGCCTTGCAGGCGCTGCTCTTCACGCTTGGTTTGTTCCACTCTGGCCAGTTGCTGTCCAAGCTGGGCACGGGCCTGCGCCAGTGCAATCTGGTATGGCACAGGATCTATAATAAACATGGTCTGACCTGCCTTGACCGGGGTGCCTTCCTCATAAACGCGCTTGAGCAATATGCCACCTACGCGCGGACGTATCTCCACTTCCTTAGCACCTTCCGTCTGCGCCACAGCTTCTGTACTGACAGGCACAGTTGTCGCCTTTAGCTCTACCACCGAAACAGGCATCGCCATGCTGGCTGCCGGGTTTGGCTGCTCAGACTTGTTGCAAGCAACAAGCATCAGCCCCACTAATAGTAGACCAGTAATTTTATATTTCTGCGAAAAAGTATGCTGCTTGTGGGATTGGTATTGCATGCGCGACTCCATCTTCAAAAGGTAATGCCTTGCTTAAAGTTATACATACGGGAATGTATGTATATTACATACAAACACTAATGTATGTAAACACAAAATCAGGAAAAGTCTGTGTACGCCCAAGTAAAAAGTTGTAAAGAAAACCGCCAGAAATATCGATATATAGCGCCTCAGAAGCTTGTGAATCGCATGATGTAGGTCTATGATGATGCAAATTCAAAAAGCAACAAGGATGCAAGTGGATATACAGGCAGGCGAAATCTACGGGAAACAGACATCCAGCAGATTCGTAATGTACAACGTGCTGAAGGTCAGCAAAGCCATCATTACCCTGCAAAACATAGACAACCCGCTCAGCATGTTCGAAACCACAGCGCAAAAGCTGCTGGCATCTGGCTATATCCGCGTTAGCCAAACCCCCTTCGTCAACACCGACATCACAGGCGCAAAAAAAAGGAAGG
>CAYXMC010000153.1:0-4730 GCA_964466095.1 uncultured Methylophilaceae bacterium
CAAACGCATGCTGGTCATCGGTGGTGGCATCATCGGTCTCGAAATGGGCACCGTCTATGACGCCCTAGGCACCAAGGTCAGCGTTGTCGAGTTCATGGATGGCCTGATCACAGGTTGCGACCGCGATCTGGTACGCCCATTACAAAAGCGCATGGAAAAACGCTTCGAGAAAATCATGCTTTCCACCAAAGTCAGCAAGATCGAAGCACGCAAAGAGGGTATCTATGTCGAATTCGAAGGTGAAAACGCCATCGACCCGCAAATTTATGACCGCGTGCTGGTTTCCATCGGCCGTCGTCCGAATGGCAAGCTGATTGGTGCCGAGAACGCTGGCGTAGCAGTCGATGAGCGTGGCTTCATCGCCGTGGACAAGCAGATGCGCACCAACGTCCCGCATATCTTCGCGATTGGCGATATCGTTGGCCAGCCTATGCTGGCACATAAAGCTACGCATGAAGGCAAGGTAGCCGCTGAAGTCATCGCCGGCCATAAGGTCGAGTTCCAAGCGATGGTGATCCCATCTGTAGCATATACAGACCCTGAAGTAGCTTGGGCCGGCATGACCGAGACCGAAGCCAAGGCCAAGGGCATTGAGATCGAAAAAGCCAGCTTCCCATGGGCTGCCAGCGGTCGTGCGCTATCAATCGCACGTACAGAAGGGGCTACCAAGCTGATTTTCGATAAGGAAACACATCGTGTGATTGGCGCCGGGATTGTCGGCACCAATGCCGGTGAACTCTTGGCAGAAGCAGTGTTGGCTATTGAGATGGGCGCAGATGCGCATGATCTCGGCCTCACTATCCATGCCCACCCAACACTTTCTGAAACAGTCTGCTTTGCCGCAGAAATGAAAGAAGGCACGATTACCGATCTTTACATCAAGAAGCGGTAACAAGTTATAGAGGTGGCGTATTACATCGTTGCACTACATCCATCTAAATAACCTGTCCTAGTAATAAAAAAGCCCCGGAAATCTGGGGCTTTTTTATTTCCTAAATTATTTAGCTCTCTGGTGTTTCGGTTTTTTCTGCAGCGGGAGCTGCTGCTGCCTCTGCCTTAGGTTTACGCGGCGCTCTTGGTTTGGCCGGCGCCTTGGGTTTGGCGGCGGCTTCTTTGCCGGCAGCTGCAGGCTTGGCAGCTTTTGGCTTTGCTGCGGTTTTGGCTGCCGGCTTCTTGGCCGGGGCTTTTTCCGCGGTTTCTGCCTTGGGCTTGCGTGGCGCTCTTGGCTTGGCGGCCGCCTTCGGCTTTGCCGCAGGAGCTACTGGCGGGGCTTCTTCCGTTTTGCTTCTCAGGCTGTCTATCGCCTTGCTAACCAATTCTTTACCAACTACCACCGCGGCGGCAACGGCGACCTTTTGCACTACTGACTTGATTGCTGACCTCAAAATACCCATGACAACTCCCTTTATTGGCACGCCACTTGTTTAAGTTCACTACCCGGAAAATCCGGTTTCAGTTTTTCAATCTCGTTCGCCGTGTCACCGGACATGCTGCTAATCAGCAAACTGGATTGCCCTTTTTCCTGATTACGCACACCTTTGACCGCGGATACAACACCTTTGGCCCTAAGCTCTTCCAACAGTTTATTCGCTAATTGCTCATCCTTGAAGACACCCAGCGAAATCGCATATTTCCACTGCGGCTCCTGAATGATGAAACTCTCTTCCACACCACGCGCCTTTAATTCGGATACTTTCTGTTGCGCAGCTTCCATGTTTGCCCGTGGCGGAACATAAACCCAATAACGCACCGCTTCCTGCGAATTCTGCTCTTTAACTGTGCCTTGCAGGTTGAATTTAGCCAAAATATTTTTGGCACGTGCCAAACCATTTACTGAAAAGCTACCCCACTCATAGCAGGCGTATTGCACAGGTTGCGGCGCTGGCGGAGCATCTTCCGCTCTTTCCGCCTTCTTCGGCAGCTTCTCGATCTCTGCCGCAGTTAATATCTTGATCTTCTCAGGCTGCATGGGCTGATGTGCAGACTGGTTGGTCACTGGAGCCTCGCCCGGCAGGTTGAAATTCGCCAGCAACAACACATTCAACAGCAACAAAATCCAGAACACCCACTTCATCACTCAGCCCGCTCCAGTATCAGTAATCCCTGTAAAACCAGATTATCAGCGATAACGAGTTGATTTGTCATGACGATAGTTTCAAGCAAACATTCTGCCAACAATTGCGCATCGCCCCCGGTGAGTATCACCAGCGGCGGTTGGCCGGTTCTGTGCTGTAGTCTTGCTGCCATACCTTTCACATTGCCTGCGGCCGCCGTGATGGCAGCACTATAAAGCGCATTGGCAGTATTAGTCGGGAAATCCTGCCATTGCCCCATGCTTTCCCTGATACCCGCGGTGCCATCCAGCAGGCTTTGCTGCATCAACCGTATACCCGGCAGTATCATGCCGCCAAGAAATTCCCCGCCCTCGGCCACCTTGTTAATCGCATCTATAGTAATTGCCGTACCTGCGCTCACCACCACGCAAGGCTGCTGGTATAACTCCCAGGCTGCAATAAGCGCAGCCCAGCGGTCTGCGCCCAGTTTTTCCGGCTGGTCGTAATTATTCTGCAAGCCGCAGGCTGCGGCCTTGGCTGTGTGCTCATGCAGCGGGATATTCAACCCCTGCAACAAGTTGCGGATACGTGCACCTACCGTATCGCCAGCTACATTCGACAACAGCGCTTTTGCGCAGCCTTGCCATGCTGCCGGTGCCGCCAGCAAGTCTTGATGCAAGCAGGCACCACTTTCCAAAGGCTCGCTAGCACCCGGCGCAAACACTGCCCACTTGATACGGGTATTGCCGGCATCTATCGCAAGCAGCATGTTATTCCGCCCCCAGACTGCCGCGCAGGCTGATCTCGCCCGCCGAAAATCGCTGCTGGCCCAGCGCTGTTTCCACCAGCAGAATGCCATCCGCTGCTATTCCAGTCACCACCCCGGCGGTCTCACGGCCATCCGGCGAGATCATGCGCACTTGCTGGCCTTGATAAGCATGGTGGCTCACCCATTCTTCGCGCAGCTTTTCAAAACCATGCTCTTCAAATTCACGCAGCACATCGGCTAAATGCTTGAGCATCACCCCCAATAAATCACTGGGGTTAACCCGCTGCCGCATCACGCTGTGCATATCCGTTGCAGGCTGGTCTATCTGCCTGCGCACATGGTCGGGCAGGTTGAGGTTGATACCAATGCCTATCACCGCAGCGCTTGGGCCTTCCATATCGCCCTGCAGCTCTATCAATATACCGGCCAGCTTCAGGTATTTTCCGTTCACACTCACCAGCACATCATTGGGCCATTTCAGCCGTGCGGCATGCAAACCTGCCGCATTAAAAGCGCGTATCAGCGCCACCCCCACCGCCAAACTCAAGCCAGAAAGCGCAGAAGCTCCGGATTGAAACCGCCACAGCACAGAAAAAGTCAGGCTGGCGCCCAGCCCTGCCTGCCAAGCGCGGCCACGCCGGCCACGGCCTTTGGTCTGCAACAAGGCAGCCACAGCTGTGGCGTGTTTTGCGCCTTGGCTGGCCTGCTTCATCAAGTAACTATTGGTGGATTCCAGATGGTCGTGCAGCTCGAAGTTGAACCAGGCGCGCTGCTCGCCTATCGCCGCCAGCACAGCGTCTTTGTCCAGCAGGGTAATAGGCTCCGGCAAGCGATAACCGCGGCCGCGCACGGAAAATATCTCCACGCCCAGCGCCTCGGCCTCTTGTATCGCATTCCACACCGTGGCGCGCGTTACCCCCAGATACTGGGCAATCGCCTCACCGGAATGGAAATGTCCATCGGCAAGCAAACGCAGGATAGGAAAAGTCAGATTATTCAAGGGGCGGTCTTAAAAGCTTAATTTGACTGATATTAGCACAGCACATTACAAACTCACGCCCTGCCTGAGCGTGTAAAATAGCTAACATCAATTATCGTTTGTTTATACACACTGCTTATGTCATCAGAAAAAACTCCAGTAGCCCCGGCCTCCAACTTTTTGCGCGGCATTATCGACCGTGACCTGGCAGGCGGTGTTTATGCCTCTCGCAAATGGGCACGCAGCCCCGGCGATGCCACCCACCATGCCGCTGGCGAGCCAGACCCAGCCAAGATACGCACCCGCTTCCCGCCCGAGCCTAATGGCTATCTGCATATCGGCCACGCAAAATCCATTTGCCTTAATTTTGGTTTGGCGCGTGATTACGGTGGTGTCTGCCACATGCGCTTTGACGACACCAACCCGGAGAAAGAAGAGCAGGAATACGTCGATAGCATCACCGAGATGGTGCAATGGCTGGGCTTTGGCTGGAACGCATTTGGCGAGAGCCACCTCTACTATGCCAGCAACTATTTCGATTTTATGTACCGCGCGGCAGAAGCCCTGATACAAGCTGGCCAAGCCTATGTGGATGAACAAAGCGCAGAAGAAATGCGCATCAACCGCGGCACGCTTACAGAGCCGGGCAAGAACTCCCCATGGCGCGACCGCAGTGTGGAAGACAACCTGCGCCTGTTCCGCGAGATGCGTGATGGCAAACACCCAGACGGCAGCATGGTGCTGCGCGCCAAGATCGACATGGCCTCGCCCAATATCAATCTGCGCGACCCAGCCATTTACCGCATCAAACGCGCACACCACCACAACACTGGCGATACCTGGTGCATCTACCCCATGTACACCTACGCCCACCCGCTGGAAGACGCAGTAGAAGGCATCACCCACTCCATCTGCACGTTGGAATTTG
>CAYXMC010000154.1:0-4721 GCA_964466095.1 uncultured Methylophilaceae bacterium
GTATGGATGTATGGCGTCCAGCTGACTCTACAGAAACAACCGTTGCATGGGTTGCCGCTGTTGAGCGTACTGAAGGCCCAACCAGCTTGGTATTAAGCCGTCAAGCTGTGCCAGGCATCAAACATGACACCAAAGACTTTGAACTGATCCGCAAGGGCGGCTATGTATTCTCAGATGCTGCAGGTAAAGCAGATGTGATCATCATTGCCAACGGTTCCGAGTTGGATCTGGCAATTCAAGCCGCTGCTGAATTGACAGCTGCAGGTACTAAAGTGCGCGTGGTTTCCATGCCATCCACCAACGTATTCGACCGTCAAGATCAAGCCTACAAGGACAGCGTTTTGACCCCAGGCGTTAAGCGTGTAGCAGTTGAAGCTGCTCACCCAGACTTCTGGCGCAAATATGTAGGTCTGGAAGGTGCTGTGGTCGGTATCGACACCTTCGGTGAGTCTGCTCCTGGCGGCGCATTGATGAAGCACTTCGGCTTCACAGTGGAGAATGTGGTTGCTACTGTTAAGTCTGTTCTGTAATTAATCCCTACAGATAAAAAAGCGCCTCCTTGAGAGGCGCTTTTTTTTTGGATGTTGTTCCCAAGTATAATGGCTGCATATCAGCGACAGGCCATTCATCATGCGTACAGAAAATGCAGTAAAGCCCCAGACAATCTATTTGAAAGACTACACGCCAGCTCCTTATAAGGTTGAGCATGTAGATCTGGTATTCCAGTTGTTTGAGGAAAAGACCGTGGTCACCTCCACGGTGGAATATCGTAAAAATCCTGCTGCTACCAGTAATGAGCTGGTGCTGAACGGCGAAGGGCAGGCTGTGACGGCCGTGTTGCTGAATGGCCAGCCATATCATGCTTATACGCTGGCGGATGGCAAGATGACGATTGTTGATGGTGGGGAAGAGTTCACGCTCACCATTACTTCGGAGATAGACCCTGCAGCCAATACTGCGCTTGAAGGCCTGTATAAATCTCAGGGCAATTACTGCACCCAATGCGAGGCCGAAGGCTTTCGCCGTATTACTTTTTATCAGGACAGGCCCGATGTACTGAGCACGTTTAGCGTGCGTATCGAAGCCGATAAAGCCCACTATCCGGTACTGCTTTCCAACGGTAATCTGGTTGAAGCCGGTGATATGGCCGATGGCCGCCAATTTACGCAATGGCATGACCCTTTCCCCAAGCCTTGTTATCTGTTTGCTCTGGTAGCTGGCAAGCTTGTAAGAATTGAAGATACTTTTACTACTATGTCTGGCCGCAAGGTGGATTTGCATATCTATGTGCGCCCAGGGGATGAGCAGCAGTGCGATCACGCCATGCAATCGCTTAAAAAAGCCATGCGCTGGGATGAAGAAAAGTATGGCCGTGAATACGAGCTGGATCTGTTCAATATTGTGGCAGTCAGCGATTTCAACATGGGAGCGATGGAAAACACCTCGCTCAATATCTTTAACACTGCGCTGGTATTGGCACATCAGGAAACAGCGACCGATACTGATTTTCTGAGTGTCGAAGGCGTGGTGGCGCATGAATATTTCCATAACTGGACGGGTAATCGCGTTACTTGCCGTGACTGGTTTCAGCTTTCACTGAAAGAAGGCCTGACAGTGTTTCGTGATCAGGAATTTAGTGCTGATCTGAATTCGCGTGCCGTGCAGCGCATCGACGATGTGAATACTTTGCGCCGCCTGCAATTTCCTGAAGATGCGAGCCCGTTGGCGCATGCCGTACAACCAGACAGCTTTATCGAGATTAGTAACTTTTACACCAAGACGGTCTATGACAAAGGCTCAGAAGTCATCCGTATGCAGCACACCTTATTAGGTGAAACTGCCTATCGCAAAGCCACGGATTTGTATTTTGAGCGATATGACGGCCATGCCGTGACCTGCGACGATTTTGTGCAATGCATGGCCGATGCTTCCGGTCGCGATATGACACAGTTCTTCCGGTGGTATAAACAGGCGGGTACGCCAGTCTTGAACGTGACTTCTTATTACGACGTGGCGCTGCAGCGCTACACACTCAGCTTCAAGCAATCGCAACCCGATACGCCGGGCCAGACAGACAAATTACCGCTACATATCCCGATCGCTGTTGGTTTGCTGGATGCGCAGGGCAAGGAGACTCACCCGACACAGATACTGGAAATGACAGAGCGTGAGCAGAGCTTTAGTTTCGACCAAGTCCAGTCTCGCCCAGTGCCGTCTATCCTGCGAGGTTTCTCCGCGCCAGTGAAACTGACGACTGATTTGAGCGATGATGATTTGCGCCTGCTGCAATTGCACGATACTGATGGCTTTAACAAGTGGGAGGCCGGACAAACTCTGGCACTGCGTAATATCGAGCGTGTCATGGCAAACCCGCATGCGGATATTAGCCAGTTCATTGCAGATATCGGTGTGCTGATTGCGCAAGGCTTGAATGGAATAGGTGATAAGGCCTTGCTAGCGCGTGCTTTGAGCCTGCCTTTGATTGGTGTAATCGCTCAATCGCAGCCCGTCATAGATCCGGCGGCAATAGATCGGGCACGCACGCATATCCTCACCAGTATCAAGCGCGCCCATAAAGAGGCATTGGCTCAACTGTATGATGCCAATGCCAATACTGGTAGTTTCTCTATTACGCCTGAAGCGATGGGTCGTCGTGCTTTGCAAAACACCGTATTAGAGCTGCTGACTGTCACCAATGGCACAGGTTGCGCAGCGCGCGCCAAGGCACATTATCTGGCGGCTGATAACATGACAGACCGGGTGGCAGCACTGGCTTGCTTGTCTGACAGTATCCAGCCTGAGCGCGAGGAAGTATTTGCTGATTTCTATCAACGCTTCAAGACCTATCAACTGGTCGTAGATAAGTGGTTCTCGCTGCAAGCGGTAGCCAACCGCGATAGTATTTTTGATGACTTTGCCAAGCTGCGCCAGCATGCTGAGTTCAATATCAAAAACCCTAATCGTGTACGTTCTCTCTATACTGCCTTTGCCATCAATAATCCGGTGAAATTCCATGACCCTAGCGGCCGGGGTTATGCCTTGCTGCGCGATGTCATCATTGAGCTGAATGGGCTGAACCCGCAAATGGCCTCGCGTCTGGTGACACCGTTCCGCGAATGGAAACGCTATACCCCTGAATTGCAGGGGCATATGCAGGCCGCATTGCAAACTATCATGGATACGCCGGATTTATCGAATGACGTGTTTGAGGTGGTGAGCAAGAGCCTCAATGGCTAGCGCTGGCGGCTTAATCACATGAGCTGCTTGTGTTACGATTGAGGTCTTGGTTTTATTCCGGTTTTTCTATATTCAAATCAAAGTGTCACAGGGAAAAGAGTTATGACTATCCGCGTTGCAATTAATGGTTTTGGTCGTATTGGCCGCATGGTGTTCCGTGCTGCCATCAAGGACTTTACCGATATTGAAGTTGTCGCCATCAACGATTTGCTGGAGCCGGATTATCTGGCTTACATGCTCAAGCACGATTCCGTGCACGGCAAGTTCAAGGGCGATGTTGCCGTGGATGGTAATCATCTGGTGGTGAATGGCAAGAAAATCCGCCTGACAGCGGAGAAAGACCCTGCCAACCTGAAATGGGGTGAAGTGGGCGTAGATGTCGTCATCGAATGTACTGGTTTCTTCCTGACACAGGAAACCTGCCAGAAACATATCGACGCTGGCGCCAAGAAAGTGGTGCAATCTGCGCCTTCTAAAGATGACACCCCGATGTTCGTCTATGGTGTCAACCACGACACCTACAAGGGCGAAGCCATCGTTTCTGCTGCTTCCTGTACCACCAACGGCCTGGCTCCGGTGGCTAAGGTGCTGCATGATAATTTCGGTATCAAGCGCGGCTTGATGACTACTGTGCACGCTGCCACTGCTACCCAGAAGACTGTGGATGGCCCTTCCAACAAGGATTGGCGAGGTGGCCGCGGTATTCTGGAAAATATCATCCCTTCTTCCACTGGTGCTGCCAAGGCGGTGGGCAAGGTGATTCCATCGCTCAACAAAAAGCTGACCGGCATGGCTTTCCGTATCCCGACTTCTGATGTTTCCGTGGTTGATTTGACTGTAGAACTGGAAAAAGAAACTACCTATGACGCAATCTGTGCTGCCATGAAGGCTGCATCTGAAAGCGGCCCACTGAAAGGCGTACTTGGCTACACCAACGAGAAAGTAGTTTCCACCGATTTTCGCGGTGAAACAGCACCTTCTGTATTCGATGCGGATGCTGGCATCCAGCTGGACCCGACTTTTGTGAAGGTGGTGGCATGGTATGACAACGAGTATGGGTATACCTGCAACCTGATGCGCTTGGTACAGCACATCTCATAAATTAATCGGCTGTACGAGCGAATCGCGGTGTTGCGCGTTGCTCCAAAACTCGCCGTACTGATTGTACTGTCTCGTTTTGTGCGCTCCGTGCGCCTTGCGCTTCATCTCGTTCGCACGATTAATTGCCTATGTAAGGCAATGGCGCGCAGGCCAACGTAACTAGAATTATTAGGGAGTAGAACATGTCTGTAATCAAAATGACTGACCTCGATTTGCAGGGCAAGCGCGTGTTGATTCGTGCCGACCTCAATGTGCCGGTCAAGGATGGCAAGGTGACATCCGATGCACGTATCACTGCCTCCATCCCCACTATCAAGCATGCGTTGGATGCTGGTGCCAAGGTAATGGTGACTTCCCACCTCGGCCGTCCGGAAGAGGGTGTG
>CAYXMC010000155.1:0-4702 GCA_964466095.1 uncultured Methylophilaceae bacterium
TCAGTCAGCTGTGTGAAATGCTTAAACACGGCCAACTTGACGTGATTGTTGTTTCCTTGCCATTTGCAGAGCCCGGAATTATGACGCAATCTGTCTATGACGAACCCTTTCAGCTCATGTTGCCACCTAACCATGCATGGGCACAAAAAAGCACCATCACACCCAAATCGCTGGGCAATGAAATCGCTCTACTCCTGGACAAGGGGCACTGCTTTCGAGATCAGGTATTGAAAGCCTTCCCGCAGTTGGGTCACCACCAGACTTCTAGCGGCAACCAGCAGACGATAGATAGTAGCTCGCTAGAAACAATACGTCACATGGTTGAGTCTGGTACAGGTATGGCAGTTTTACCTGCTAGCGCCTGCATTTCTGCACGAAACGAAAGCCAAATGTCGACGTACAAACCTTTTACCATACCCAGCCCTTCACGCAGAGTGGCACTGGCTTGGCGCAAGAGCTTTCCAAGAATGCAGGCGATTGAAGCGTTCAGAAAGGCAATCCTCTCTGCAAATCTGACTGGAGTCACCATGCTGAACCTCCCCGCAAACGAATGCTGACCAAGCATCGGCACTCTTAATAGGTATTGATTATCACCCAAATTTATACAATCAATTTGCGCTATGCCCCACATGAACCTAAGATATCGTCCATGGTCTTGTTAATAACAAATGGATGAAAGTGAGACAAAATGGATATTGGAATTGCAGAAAAAGACAGGAAGAAAATCGCGGAGGGTTTATCCCGCCTGCTCGCAGACACATACACACTTTATCTGAAAACTCATTACTTCCACTGGAATGTAACCGGCCCGATGTTCAACACTTTGCATCTGATGTTTGAGCAGCAATATAACGAACTGGCTTTGGCGGTAGATTTGGTTGCGGAGCGCATTCGCTCTCTGGATTTCTATGCTCCAGGCACATACCGTGATTTTGCCAAGCTAACCTCTATCAAGGAGAGTGAATCCGTACCCAAGGCACAGGACATGATCAAGGAACTGGTTGCTGGCCACGAAGCTGTTGTACGTACAGCCCGCTCCATCTTTCCGATAGTGGAAAAAGCAGCAGACGAAGCTAGCGCAGACCTACTCACGCAGCGCCTGCAATTACATGAAAAAACTGCATGGATGTTGCGTAGCCTGCTTGAGAAATAATTCGATTTAACATTAGGAGTTTTATATAAATGGCAACAAAACATGCCCACCTGCTGATTCTTGGTTCCGGCCCGGCAGGCTATTCTGCTGCAGTCTATGCAGCACGCGCAAACCTCAAACCGGTTTTAATTACAGGCCTTGCTCAAGGCGGCCAGCTTATGACCACCACAGAGGTTGATAACTGGCCTGCAGATGCCGATGGTGTGATGGGGCCTGACTTGATGGCGCGTTTCCAGAAACATGCCGAGCGTTTCAATACAGAGATGATTTTCGACCACATCCATACAACGCATCTCAATGAGAAACCAATCCGGCTGGTAGGTGATTCCGGTGAATATACATGTGATGCCTTGATTATCGCCACTGGGGCATCAGCTAAGTATTTGGGTTTGCCATCCGAAGAGAAATTCTCCGGCAAAGGTGTCTCCGCGTGTGCCACCTGTGATGGTTTTTTCTATCGCAATCAAGAGGTCGCAGTAATTGGTGGCGGCAACACCGCTGTTGAGGAAGCACTTTATCTGTCTAATATTGCGAGCAAGGTAACACTTGTACATCGCCGTGATAAATTCAAAGCAGAAGCCATTCTGGTGGACAAGCTGATGGAGCGCGTCAAGGAAGGAAAAATCGTGCTTGAAGTGTTTTCCACGCTGGATGAAGTTTTGGGTGATGACATGGGCGTAACTGGCATGCGCATCAAAAATGTGAATGACGGTAGCACCAAAGACATCGAACTGCGCGGCGTATTTATTGCTATTGGTCACAAGCCCAACACGGACATTTTTGAAGGCCAACTGGAAATGGAAGGTGGCTATATCGTGACTCAGGCAGGACGCAATGGCAATTTCACAGCCACCAGCATACCTGGTGTATTTGCAGCAGGCGATGTTCAGGATCATATCTACCGCCAGGCCGTCACTAGCGCAGGCACAGGTTGTATGGCTGCTCTGGATGCCGAGCGTTATCTGACCAACTTGAAATAAGTCTTTAAAACGCAGTTAAATGCGCACACGGGAGAAACTTTCCTGTGTGCGTTTTTTATTGGAGCAAAAGCAATTCATGTCCACATCCGACCAAGATGAAAATGACATCAATCTGTTTCAGGATGCCGTCAAAGGTGTTCGTCCACTCAAAAAAATCGTCACGCCTATCAATACGCCCAAACCCAAGCCTATTCCCAAACAACTGATGCAAGACGAGCGGCAGGCCTTGGCCGATTCTTTGAGCGATGGCTATATTCCAGCACATGAGATGGAAACCGGGGAAGAGCTTCTATATTTACGGGAAGGCCATTCGCCAGATATCTTGAGCAAGCTCAGGCGAGGCAATTGGGTGGTTCAGGCTTCGATAGACCTGCATGGCATGGTCAGCGATGAAGCCAGGCTTTATGTTGCAGAGTTTCTCGCCGAATGCAAGAAGCGCGGCATACGCTGTGTACGCATTGTTCATGGTAAAGGTTTGGGGTCAAAAAACCGGGAGCCTGTACTTAAACACAAATTGCGTAACTGGCTAATGCAGAAAGATGAGGTGATCGCCTATGCCCAAGCCCGGCATAATGATGGAGGAAGTGGGGCCGTACTCGTTTTGCTGAAAGCCTGAATCAGACAGCACTGATCAGGCAGACCGCCTCTGCGGCAATCCCTTCACCTCTACCAGTGAATCCAAGTTTTTCTGTAGTTGTAGCCTTGACATTCACTTGGCTGATTTCAATAGCACAATCTTCAGCGATATTTTTGCACATAGCTTCAATATGCGGCGCCATGCGTGGTGCCTGCGCAATCAAGGTAGCATCCAGGTTGAAAACCACATAACCATGCTGCTTGAGCAAATCGGTCACATGCCGCAGCAATTTGCGTGACTCTATGCCCTTGTAGCGCGCATCGCTATCAGGAAAGTGTCTACCAATGTCACCCAGACCAGCCGCCCCCAGCATCGCGTCACAAATCGCATGCAATAACACATCGGCATCAGAATGGCCCAGCAAACCTTTGTCATGGGGAATATCTACACCGCCGATAATGCATGGCCGTCCTTCCACCAATTGGTGTACATCAAAACCGTGGCCTATTCTCAACACAAGGAGTTCTCCTGCTTAATATCGTCCGCAGCCAGAATAGCCTCAGCCAACTGGACATCCTGCGGGTAGGTGACTTTGAAATTCCTTAATTCGCCAGCAACAAGCTTGGGGCTATATCCCAAAGCTTCGACGGCCTGAGCTTCATCTGTAGGCGCACCATTATTTGCCTGCAGGGCATTCAACAATAACTGATATCGAAACATCTGTGGGGTTTGAGCCTGCCAAAGGTTCTCACGCGGCTCCGTTTTGGCAACTCGCTGCTGGTCATCAGCTCGCTTCAAAGTGTCCGCCAATGGAATCGCCAACAGTCCACCAACCTCATCAGACTCAAGGTTATCGAGCAATTGGTTTAATAGTAGCTGACTAAGCCCAGGGCGCGCCGCATCATGCACCAATATCCAGTCGTCGTCGTCCACCTGCATTGCCTGCAAACCGTTAAGCACTGTGGCGGCACGCGTATCGCCACCACAGGCATATACTCGCAACTTTGGATGTATAGGTGCTATCGTCTCCCAATACGCATCATCTGGACTAATAACGACTGTCACGCTGTGAATACGGGGGCTATTGAAGAATACCTGCAGTGTTCGCAGTATCATGGGGCAGCCATTAAGGCTGAGGTATTGTTTGGGTTGGGCTGAGCCCATGCGACTACCAGAGCCAGCCGCAGGAATAATCACGTGAAATTGAGCCATGCGACGATTCTATCATGGCTCGTTACGACCAATATGGTTCAAGCCATGAGGCTGGATTGATGCTCCTTGATAGCTTCCTCAACAATAGGCAAAAGACCTACCCCAGGCTGTGCTTGTACATGCTCAATGATCTGCTTACGCATACGCAATGCCCAAAAGCGTTTCATGTGGCTGGCGATATCACTCTTTGCCTGCTGACTATCGGGATATGCCTTGAAGAAATCTCCAATCTGGTTTGCCATGGTAATCAAATGCTCGTTATTCATTACACTTCCTTTTGCAAAATTCTCTCATCACCACTATAGATTACATACTGAAGGCTTCTGGCAAAGCCTATCAGAGCTACTCCATAGCTTCTGGCTATACGTATCGCCAAACCGGTTGGTGCTGAAATCGCCACCAACAGGGAAATCCCGGCAATTGCCACTTTCTGTACCATCTCGTAACTGGCGCGACTAGTGGTTACTACAAAACCACTGCCAGGGTTAGCTAGTTTTGCGCGGGCTCCAAGCAATTTATCCAGTGCATTGTGTCGGCCTACATCTTCGCGCACCAACAATATCTCTCCGTCAAGACTCACCCATGCACTAGCATGGGTTGCACCCGTCAGACTTTGCAATTTTTGCCGCGTACGCAGTTCTTCAAGTGCTTTGCGGATAGATGCAATCGGGTAATGTATATCAACTGGCACCTCATGTTCCGGCAACCTTAGAGCCTGCTCCAGACTTTCTGCCCCGCACAAGCCACAGCCGGTGCGACCTGTCAAATTACGTCTGCGCT
>CAYXMC010000156.1:0-4689 GCA_964466095.1 uncultured Methylophilaceae bacterium
CCGAAAATCAGTGCAATTGCCAGTTGCGTATCAATACCGATAGGGCTTAATACCGGGGATAACCAGCTACCGATCTGGCCCGCCAAAGTGCCACTGCTGGCGGCTGGGACGTCTGTAGGATAATTAGTTAACGCCCAGACCAAAACTACGCCAATTACAATGAACTTGCTGGCACGATTCAAAAAGTGACGTACTTCGTTCCAACCTCTTAGCCAGATTTGGCGTGGGGTAGGAAAGCGATAAGGTGGAAGCTCAAGGATGAACGGCTCGGTGTTGCTATAGCGACCTTTATAAATCAATGCAGTCAGGAAAATGCTGGCGAAGCTGACAAGATAGAGGCTGAACAGTACCAAAGGGGCTTGCTTTGGTGTGAATAGCGTTGCAGTCATAAATATAAATACCTGCAATCTGGCAGAACATAAAGATAGCGGGATAACCAGCATGGTGAGTAACCGCAGATTGCGTGAACGCATGACACGTGTTCCCATCAATGCGGGTACATTACAACCAAAGCCCATCAACATCATCACAAAACCGCGTCCATCCAGCCCCATCTTCGCCATTAAGGCATCTACCAGAAAAGCGGCACGTGACAAATAGCCACTGTCCTCGACCATGCTCATGACGATGAAGAACAGTACGATAATCGGTACAAAAGCCGCTACCGTAGCTAGGCCGTTGTATATGCCATCCAGCAAGAGGCCATTCATCCATCCCGGGGCACTGCTAAGCACAGGCTCCAAAACATCGGCACGCACTAGTTCCAGAAGCCATGCAACGCCATCCTGCAGGGGTTTCCCCGCTGTGAAGATGAATTGAAAGAGCATATACATTGCCAGTAGGAATATTGGGATACCAAGCCATGGATGCAGTAATACTTTGTCCAGACGCTCTGTCAACTGGTCATTGAGTTGGGATGGCATGTCCACTGTATTTTTAACAATGGCATCCATTTCTTTCTCAATCTTGCTATCGTCTTTCAATAGCTCGCTGATATGTGCAGGGGAGACGGGTATTTTATTTTCTTCAATCTGAAAAGCTGCTTCTCTGAGCGCTTGCGGACAGCCTTCACCATACTTTGCACTAATTTGCATCACGGGAAAACCAAGCTGTGTGCTCATAGCCTCTGTATTGATAGAGATACCTGCACGTTTGGCTTCGTCTGTCATATTCAAAAGCAGGATGGCGGGAAGTCCAAGTGAGCGAATCTGCAAGGCTAGTGAAAGTTGCCTGTCAATCTGTGAGCTATTGAGCACTATCATGACCAAGTCGACCGAATTGTTAGCAAGAAAATGACGCACGACCTGCTCGTCATCTGAAAAGCCATGCAAATCATAGAGACCGGGCAAATCGACCAATTCTGCAATATGACCACCGAGCAGGATCTTCGCGCTCATGAGATCTACGGTAATGCCTGGCCAGTTGCCCACGCGTGCAGATGCACCGCTCAAGCGATTAAACAGGGTGGACTTGCCCGTGTTGGGCATGCCAAGCAGTGCGATTCTTTTCATTTAGGGGGTAATTTCAATCCGGCTGGCTTCAGATAGGCGAATAATGATATCTGTTGTGCCTATGCGTACGTGTAATGGGCCATTAAAGCTGGCTTTTCTGATCACTTCGATTCTCTTGCCTGTTCTGAAACCCAGTGCTGCAAGCCGCTGAAACAAGGATTCGTCGGCTTCGATTGCATGAATGAGGCCACCTTGCCCGGGGCTAAGTTGATTAAGGGTAGTCACAGAAATTGAATGTCTAGATGATAACAATTCTTATTATCCCATAAATTCAAGCTGGTCGGCAGTTAAAATCATTTGTGCAAGCAGTTTAAGTCAGCCAGTCATTCTGCAAACGTTGACTGGATTTTGAAGGTTTTTTCTTGAATACCAGTTTGCAGCTATCAGGGCAGGCAGCGTCTGTTGACATTTCAAAGATCATGAGTTCATCACGCCGGAAAGCATGTATGGTTAATTTGCTACCGGGAGCTTTGCGGGCAATTGTTGATTCAATGTTCCGGGCGTTTACTCTGATCTGGTTAATCGCAATCACTGTATCGCCTCCGGCTAGTCCTGCTTTTTCTGCTGCACTGCCACTGAAGACAGTGGCAAGCTTTGCATCAGTTCCGGCGGCTAATTTGAATCCAGTAGCGGATTGCTTGTTGTTATCCTGATTGCCACTGATTTCCAGTTGCATTTCAATCCCAAACGCATCAAGTAGTTTTGTAAAATTGAGTTCTTCAGTGCTTCTCAAGGTGTGGTCAAAAAATCTGCCAAGCTTTAAGCCGGATACTTCTTCCGCAATACGTTCTATCTCTGTCTCATTCACCCCTGTGCCAGATTTTCCATGCCGTTGCCAAAGTAGTTTCATGACCGCATCCAAAGAGCTATTGTGCTGACGCAATGTGAGGTCAAGCAACATTGCCACCAATGAGCCCTTCAGGTAATAGCTGACTTGTGAATTGGCGCTATTTTCGTCAGGACGATAAAGCTTGATCCAGGCATCAAAGCTGGAGTCCAGCAGGGCTTGTATCTGCCTGCCTGGTATATTGAGCAAACGTGTGATGGATGTGCTGATCTCGGCGAGATAGTCTTCACGACTAATAAGGCCGCATTTGAGCAGTGCCAAACTGTCGTAATAAGCAGTAAATCCTTCAAACACCCAAAGCAGTCTGGTGTATGCTTCTTGCCCTAAATCCGGGCTGATAAATGCAGTGGGCTTGATGCGTTTGACATGCCATGCATGAAAGTATTCATGACTACATAAGCCCAGAAAGTCTTGATAGCCCTTTTTATTCAGTGCTTCATTTTTGCTCGGAAGCCAACTACGCGGGCAGATCAGGCTGGTAGAGTTGCTATGCTCAAGACCGCCGTACTGATCGTCACCAGCAGCGTATAGCAGAAAATCGTAGCGGCTGAATGGCGCTTCGCCAAAGAAATCAATGTGATAGTCGCAAAGCCGTTTTAAGTCTTTGGCAATCATTTTGAGATCGGCATCATGTTTGCCAGAGATGATTAATCGGTGCGGTTTGCCACCTGCCTTGAAGGCCACAATGCTGAGTTCACCGATTTCGAAAGGGCAATCAATCAACTCATGATAGTTCGAGGCTGTATAAGTGCCAAATCCTTGTTGATCGACCTTGCTACTTGTCATGCTGGTTGCTACTTGCCAAGTATGAAAAGGTTTTTCTGGAGCAAGCAGTTTAAGATTGCAGTTCAGGCTCTCGTATCCATGCACCTGCAAAAACAGGCTGGTACCGTTAAAATAAGCTCGAGTTGTATCGAAATAAGCCATGCGTACTGACAGGTCAAAAGCGTAGACTTCATAGCAGACTGTCAACGTGCCGTTTTTGACTGGCGTACACTGCCAGGTATGTTTATTGATCTTCTCTATGGCAACGGCTTTTTTATCTGAACTCGCGCTGATGCGCACGATATGGCGAGCAAAATCACGTATCAGATAGCTGCCGGGTATCCAAGCTGGCAGCGATAATATTTGACCAGCAGAGTCAGGCTTCTTGATGTGGCAAGTGACCTCAAATAAATGAGCATGAGCGGATTTTAGTTTTACTTCGTATTCGATTTTTTGCATGGTGGCAGACGGGAGAAAAATGCATTCCAAGTTTAACGGGGGCGGGGAATTACGCAAGCACTGGCTGCTTGATGATCAGATGCACTTTCTTAATCATGGTTCATTTGGTGCTTGCCCACGAGAGGTACTTGCCGCGCAACAGGAATGGCGTGAGCGCATGGAGCATAGGCCTATTAATTTTCTGGTACGCGAATTACCGGGTTTGATACGTTCCAGCGCTGCTGAGTTGGCTGCTTTTCTTGGAACTGATGCAAATGATCTCGCATTTGTTGAAAATGCCACTGCTGCAGTGAACGCAATCATACGCTCTTATCCATGGCAATCCGGTGATGAAATTCTGATGTCCTGCCATGCTTACCCAGCTGTCAAGAATGCTGTGAGATTTGTTGCCATGCAGTTTCATCTCACGGTTCGAGAATTTTCATTCTCATTTCCATTGCAGGATACAGATGAAATTGTGCAATCCTTTACAGCTTCTATTGGCCAAAAAACCAGACTGGCAATTATTGACCATGTATCGTCACCTTTGGCGATCATCTACCCTCTGGAAAAATTACTTGCAGTATGCAGATGGCATGGCGTTAAAAGCCTAGTTGATGGGGCACATGCCCCAGGCATGATCCCGCTTAATATTCAGCAGTTGAATGCAGACTGGTATGTGGGGAATTGCCATAAATGGCTATTCGCGCCCAAAGGGTGCGCCTTTCTATGGGCTGCAAAACAAGTACAGCCATATTTACAGCCAACGGTGATCTCATTACGTATGGATGAGGGCTATCCTTTGAGTTTTGACTGGGTCGGTACCCGTGATGCCAGTGCATGGTTATCTATTACTGCAGCCCTTGGTTTTTATCAGTCAGTTGGTGGGGATGAGATTCCCAAGCAGTTACATAAATTCGTCATCGACATGGCTCAAATGCTGGCAGCTGATTGGGGGATTGGCTTGCCTGCCCCAGCAGAGCAGTTCCCAGCAATGGTTACCTTGCCACTGCCAATACCGGGTAAATGGAATCAGGAAATGGCGAATCAACTAAGGGACACTTTGTGGCAACGTTACCAGATTGAAGTCCCACTTTTTGTATTAAATGAGCATCAGCTCTGGTGCCG
>CAYXMC010000157.1:0-4669 GCA_964466095.1 uncultured Methylophilaceae bacterium
CTTGCTCTGGTTGGTATTCGGCGCGCCAAACAAACGTCCTAGCAGGGGGATATCAGCCAGGCCAGGCACCTTGCGTGTGCTTTTGCGCTCTTCATCATTAATGAGGCCAGCAAGCACCTGAGTTTCGCCATCGCCTGTCATCAATACCGTGCTGGTATTGCGTGTCCCTATGGTCGGGAATACAGAGCCGGATGGATATGTCGCATTACTGACTTCAAGCGTCAGCTTGATTGAAACATCACTATTGAGCATCACGCGTGGCTCAACATCCAGTTTCAAGCCTACATCCAGATAATTGGCCGATTGCCCGACAAAATTGTTATTGCCGGAACCAACCGTAGTGACCGGGATAGGAATCTTGTCGCCTATATGTATCTTCGCTTTCTCACGATTCTTGACGCGGATGCGCGGGTTGGCCAGCAGGTTGCTCTCACCATCTATCCGCAGCATCTTCAGTGACGGCAAGGGAGAAACGCCAACACGGCTACCTGTAACATCCTGCAAATCACGCCAGGTTGGGGTTACCCCGGTGCCACTTTGTGAGGAGAGGATAGAAAAAGTATCCGGGTAATTGAGCCCCAACTCCGTCAGGCGGGAACGCCTGACTTCAAGCACTTCGACATCCAGCAACACTTCCGGGTCAGGGATATCTTCATCCACGATCAACTTCTCGATATCTCGCAGTTGTTCGTAGCTGGCCTTGATACTGAGCATGTTGAGTTTTTCATCAACGAAAGTCTCTTTCACCGGCATCATGCTTTTGATCAGGTTGAGCGTCTGCTTGGCGTCGGCGTGATTGAGGTAGAAGGTTCGCAGCACCAGGTCTTCATATTGCCCGGCCTTGTTTTGCGGGTAGATTAATAATGAGTTCTCAGTGAGCACCTTTTTACCCAGCTGGTGCATCATTACCAGAAAATCAATCACCTCTTCCACTGAGGCATCTTTGACGAAAATAGAAGCCTTAAGGTCTGGCTTAAGGCCAGGGTCAAGCACGAAATTGATGCCACTGGTCTTGGAAATCACCTCAAAGATATTGCGCAGGCTGGCATCGCGGAATTCCAGCGTCACCCTGCCAGTACCAGCCGGCTTGAGCTTGCGCGGGGCAATTCTTTCCGTTGTCAGTTTTTCGTCTATCAGCCGCATCAGCGCAAGCGCTTCTTTATGCTCAGGGTTTTCCAGCAGTACTTTGCGTATGCCTTTTTTTGCCTTTTCCCACTGTGCGGCACTGATATCCAGCCGGGCTTCGGCAATCTGTTCACGATGTACCTGCATGCTTTCCAGTTTCGCTTGTGTCGCCAAGGCTCGCGGATTCTCGGGATCCAGCGCCAGCACCTCATCCAGCAGCTGGCCAGCCTGTGCTGCATCGCCATTAGCCACAGCCTTGTCAGTTTGCTTGAACAAATCATTCATGCGCTGGTAGCGCTGGTTGGCATAAAGTATCCTTGTGCGCTTGTCTTGCGGTGCTTTCTCCAAGCGCTGGCTGGCATCCTTGAGTGCAGCTTCTGTACTCATAGCCATGCGATCATGACGGAAGATATCCCCGGCACAGGCAGACAGCATGAATAATGTGAGCAGAGTGCTGCCAGCAGGCAGCCATTTACAGAGCATCATGAAGGATTTCCAGTACTAAGGCGCTGTGTAGCGCGCAGGGGAAGGTAAGTGAATTGAATGTAGTCAGGCTGTATCTGGTCTATCCGGTAATACTGATCCAGCACATCTCCCTGGGCTGCCACCTGTGCAATATCGTCACGGATCAAGAATACAGTCTCCCGCCCCTGGGCCTGCTGCCTGCCCAGATAACGATATGGCAAGGCTGGCGGCAGATTTTGCTGTTTGGCTGCAGCTAAGGCAGCCGCTTCAGCTGCTGTATCCTTGGGGGGTGGCAGATAAAAAACGTCGACAGGCACAGAACTTAACACCTGTCTTGGCTTAGGCAGCAATCCTGTTTTGGCTTCACCGGCAGGCAAAAGCTGCGCTTTGTGCTGCAGCGGCAGGCTGATATCCGCCGGTTGATTGATCACCTCTTCCGGTGCAAACCATGCAGCCAGCAAAGTGAATAGCAACAAAGCTGCAATACCGTATTTGCTCTGCCAGTTGTTCATATGGCCGCCTCACGGAAATACATGGACATCACGACATCTGCGGCGGGAATCTCGGCCTGACGATCGAAACGCTTGAACTCCAGCGTCTCCAGCGCCATGTTGGGAAACCGCTGCATCAACTGTGCAAGAAACTGACGAATACCAACATAATCACTGACAACGCTGAAATGCAGTTCATACCGCACCAAGCCCAA
This sequence comes from uncultured Methylophilaceae bacterium, assembly GCA_964466095.1. Lineage (GTDB taxonomy): Bacteria > Pseudomonadota > Gammaproteobacteria > Burkholderiales > Methylophilaceae > CAYXMC01. Next base: position 2,297 of record CAYXMC010000157.1, read on the forward strand.
ACCTGCGACTTTCTTTTGCTGATAGGTGATCTTGTCTATCGCGATCTCGGCGCTATCAGCCAGCTTGTGCAGATCAAGCAATTGCTGACTCAAGGCAGATTTTTGCGGGAAATAGGTCTGGAATTGGGCTAGCTGCAGCTCGGGTGAGAGATTGGCTGTTGGCAAGCTTTGCGGCTTTTCGGCCAGCTCGACACTCAGCGCATTCAACTCTTTCTGCAAGTAAAAACTGCTATAGCCATGAATGGCAGCAGCTAGCAGCAAGGCCGTCAGCCCGGCCAACCCAGGCCATGCGAGCTTGCGCCCAGCCTGCCGCACAAACCATAGCAGTCGTTTCATGGCTGAGCCCCCAGTAAATCCAGAGGTTTGATTGTCAGCCTCGCTTCATGAACCGGGCTTGCGTCACTTACTCGCCATTTGGCCTGAATATTGAAAACCAGCGGAAAATCCGGATAACCTGTATCGTTGCTTTCCTCAGTCAGATAAAGCTCTTGCAAGCCCGTGTATGCTTTGAGTGTTTCGGCAAATTGCAGCGCCTGTGCTATGCCGGTAGCCGCAGCTTCTATCTGCAGCCCCTGCTGCGGATTAAGCGTGAACTGTAGCAATACTATATCGCGGTTATAAGCATGCTCCAGCGTTTGCAGCATGCCATCCCAATCCGTATCCAACTGCCGAACCAGATTGTTCACCTGTACCATTTCCTGGGTAGATTCAGGCGTTACCTTAGTCAAAATATGTGGCTTGGCTTTGGTAGACCGAGCCTGCCAATCCAGACCTTCAATGCGGCCCTGCAAGCCATGCCATTCACTCCAGCTCAGCAGCAACATTAAAACCCCGACAAACAACAGACTGTAAGGCAGCACCTGATTGCCTGCTGCGCCGTATCGAAGAAAGTCGATTCTGGCTAGTTGCATCATGCTACCCCTGCCAGATATAGCCATGGATGCTTGTGCTGTACCGAGGCTGATTGATGTCGGGGCATTTGCATCAGCAAGCTGGCTTGCTCCAGCCCGGCCAACCGCGATTCCCGCTGCAGCATAGCGGGCAAACCAGTGCGTTCAACCTCATATAAAGGCAAGCTGCGCAACACATGCGGCCCATCCCCGGCATAATGCGCAAGCAGTATGGTCTGATGCTCTGCAATCGCGAGCCAGCCATCTGACTTCATCACTCGCTGACTTTGAGCGAGATAAGGACCTAATGGCTCGATTGATTGCAGCTTGATACGCTGCAGACCAGTCGTGCTTTGCAGCCTGTGCATGACACTGCGATCAAGCGCTGTTGCCAGCCATGACCGCCCATACCCATGGCTGCTCACCCGCACTTCCGGCGGCTCGGTGGTGTCCGGCCATTGTTGGCGAAAATAGGCACGCGCCACTTCCACTTGTTGCTGCGGTTCGGTGATCTCGTAACGCCATGGTAACAAGGTCAGGTGTGCGGTATCTGCAGCCAGAAATACATGCGCAGCGATACCCGGACGTTGCAATTGCTGCAGCCATCCCTGCAACTGGCTGAACTGCAGATTGAAAGTGCTATCTGTTTGGCATTCATGGAATCTGAAATCCACAACATGCTTACCACGCATGAGAGCAAACGCCAGATAGCTCTGCCCTATACCGATATGCAGCCGCTCAGGAAACAAACGTAACACGATTGATCTCCTGTAGTGTGGTTTCACCTGCCTTGACCAAAGCCAGAGCCGATTCGCGCAGAAAACGGGCATTGTGGCGGCGAGCGGCCTCCTTGATTACGCGTGCAGGCTGGCGCTGGCTGATCAATTCGCGTAGTTCATCATTCAATATCAAAATCTCGGCAATCGCCTTGCGCCCACGAAAACCAGTCCCTCGGCATTTGCCATAGCCTAGGCCTGCCATAAAAACATAATCTCTGGCCTCATCTGAGTTGAGGCCGGATTCTTCCAGTAACAAGGTATCGGGAACACTGGGGCTGGCACAGGCATCACAATTCACACGCACAAGACGCTGCGCCACGATGCCATTCAGTGCAGATACAAAACTGTAGGTATCCACCCCCATGTGCATAAATCGCCCCAGTACATCAAATACATTGTTGGCATGCACTGTAGTCAGCACCAGATGGCCGGTCAGCGCAGACTGTATGGCGATCTGCGCAGTTTCCGGATCACGAATTTCGCCCACCATAATCTTGTCCGGGTCGTGGCGCAGTATCGAGCGCAAGCCGCGCGCAAATGTCAGGCCTTTTTTCTCGTTGACCGGAATCTGCAGTATCCCCGGCAACTGGTATTCAACTGGGTCTTCAATCGTGATGATCTTGTCGTCACCGTGGTTGATCTCGGAAATGGCAGCATAAAGTGTCGTGGTCTTTCCGCTGCCAGTAGGCCCGGTCACCAGCAAC
>CAYXMC010000158.1:0-4668 GCA_964466095.1 uncultured Methylophilaceae bacterium
GTGGTTTTGGTATGGAAGAAGGCCTGAAGATACTGGATGAAGTGCGCGCGCAGATCGGCGTGCCCATCCTCACCGATGTGCATACCGAAGAACAGGTGCCGCATGTGGCCGCTGTGGTTGATGTATTGCAAACTCCGGCGTTTCTCTGCCGCCAGACTGATTTTATCGTTGCCTGTGCCAAATCCGGCAAGCCGGTGAATATCAAGAAAGGTCAGTTTCTGGCGCCGGGCGATATGAAACAAGTAGTGAACAAAGCCAAAGAAGCCAATGGTGGTGCAGATAACATCATGGTCTGCGAGCGCGGCGCTTCTTTCGGTTACAACACCCTGGTTTCAGATATGCGTGGCCTTGCCATCATGCGTGAGACTCATTGCCCTGTGGTGTTTGATGCCACTCACTCGGTGCAGCAACCGGGCGGGCAGGGTGAAAAGAGCGGTGGTCAGCGCGAGTTTGTGCCTGTGCTGGCGCGTGCAGCAGTGGCTAGTGGCATTGCCGGTCTTTTCATGGAAACTCATCCTAATCCCTGTGAAGCATTATCTGACGGCCCGAATGCCTGGCCGCTGGGAAAAATGGAAGATTTGCTGCACGTGCTGATTGATCTGGATAAGGTTGTAAAGAAGGCCGGTTTCATCGAGCACACCTTGTAAGTGTGAACTCATAAAATTATTGAATTTAAAGATTAATTAATCAGAGGAAGAAGTGTCATGAGTGCAATCGTAGATATTATCGCCCGTGAAATTATTGATTCTCGCGGTAACCCAACTGTAGAAGCCGACGTATTGCTTGAATCCGGCATTATCGGCCGTGCAGCTGTGCCCTCCGGCGCATCCACCGGCACCAAGGAAGCTGTGGAACTGCGCGACGGCGATGCCAGCCGTTACTTGGGTAAGGGTGTGTTGCAAGCGGTTGAGAATGTGAATACCGAGATCGCCGAAGCGATTGTCGGTCTGGATGCAGAAGAGCAAAGCTTTATCGACCGCACGCTGATTGACCTCGACGGTACCGAAAACAAGGCCCGCCTTGGCGCTAATGCCATCCTCGCGGTTTCCATGGCTTGTGCACGTGCTGCGGCTGAAGAGTCCGGCCTGCCACTGTATCGCTATCTGGGCGGCTCCGGCCAGATGCAACTGCCAACCCCGATGATGAACATCATCAATGGTGGCGCGCACGCCGAGAACAGCGTAGACATGCAGGAATTCATGATTATTCCGGCTGGCCTGCCAACGTTCCGCGAAGCGCTGCGTGCCGGTGCTGAAGTGTTCCACGCACTGAAGAAGACCCTGCACAAGAAGGGTCTGGCCACTACCGTGGGTGACGAAGGTGGTTTTGCTCCAGACCTGCCATCCAACGAAGCCGCCATCCAGTTGATTCTGGAAGCGATCTCCGCAGCCGGCTACGAGCCAGGCCGTGACATCCTGCTGGGTCTGGATTGCGCCAGCTCCGAGTTCTACAAGAATGGCATGTACCATCTGGAATCAGAAGGTGTGCAGCTGACTTCTGCTCAATTCACTGATTACCTTGCCACCTGGGTGGACAAGTACCCCATCATCAGCATTGAAGATGGCATGAGCGAGCACGATTGGGATGGCTGGAAACTGCTGACCGATCGTCTGGGCAAGAACGTACAGCTGGTGGGTGATGACTTGTTCGTGACCAACGCCAAGATCCTGCGTGAAGGTATCCAGCGTGGTGTCGGTAACTCCGTGCTGATCAAGGTCAACCAGATCGGTACCCTGACCGAGACTTTCCAGACAATCGAGACCGCTAAGCGCGCTGGTTATACTGCCGTGGTTTCTCACCGCTCTGGCGAAACCGAAGATACGACCATTGCCGATATCTCCGTGGCTACCAACGCGCTGCAGATCAAGACAGGCTCCCTGTCCCGTTCCGAGCGTATCGCCAAGTACAACCAGCTCTTGCGTATTGAAGAAGAACTGGGCGACGCTACCAGCTACGCCGGTATCAGCGCCTTCTACAACCTGGGCAAGTAATTAAGCCTGTTGCTGCTGGATGAGAGTCCTCACCCTGATTTTTGTCATTCTCATTGCCTCGCTGCAGTATCCGCTGTGGCTAGGCAAGGGGAGTTGGCTCAGGGTGTGGGATTTGAACCGCCAGATCGAGAAACAAAAAGAAATCAACACCGGGCTGAAACAGCGTAACGACACGCTGGATGCTGAAGTCCGCGACCTCAAACAAGGCTATGCCGCCATCGAAGAACGTGCCCGTAGTGAACTGGGCATGGTCAAGCAGGATGAAGTGTTCTATCAGGTGCTGAATGTGGCGCCCGGTTTGCCGCCCGGCAAACTGGAGAGCTCAGAATCCGGCAACACCACTATCCGCGTCAACCCCTCAGAAGTCATTAAAAAACCCTAATCCATGCCTCTGCAAGGCAGTATCGATGGGCCTTTCAGGCCATAGGCTAATATTTCTTAAAGCGCACCACATTGTTGATTTCGTTCGCTGCCTCGCCCTTGTCATTGATGACATGCGTGATTTCACCAACCCCGCCTAGTGATACGGTGGTGACATCGTGGAACTGGATGCCGGGTTTGCCTTCTGGCAGTTCTATCGCGCTGTGCAGTTTTACCTTGGGGTTGGTGTCAAAATAGCAGTAGATGCCCACACCCCATGCCTGATGGTTGGTGACAGAATCGGCCAGTTTGTATGAGGCATAGCCATTGACCTTGCCATTCATCCAGCTAGTTTGGTCAGGCACATCGTAAGGGATCTCGCTCTGGTAGAAGTAAACGCGGCCGCCATTGCCGTTCCACACGGTCTGGTACTGGTGGTAATGCTCAACTGCCAGCCCGTAGATGGTGACGTTGTCGCCATTCACCACGATGCCATGCGTGGTCTTGTTGGTGCCCCAATCTACGCCAGTGCCATGGTCTGCGCGCCATATCCAGAGGTCATCGCCAATCACATCGTGGCTGTTGATCTCCAGGCTGGTTGCGGCATTGCCGGGCCCGGCACCACCCACGCGAAAGAACAAATCATGCATGGAAGCCGGGTTTTCCGCATGGCGCTTATGGCTACCAGCAGCACCTAGTTGCAGGAGCACCGGAGAATCTTTCACTCCAGCGTCAAACAGTATTCCGGCGAGTTTTATGCCATCCGCATCGTCCACCAGCATGGCGGGTTGCCCGCTCACAGGCTGCAATGTGGCAAGCCCCAGCCCCAGCACTACGGTATTGGCAGTGGTGACGTGCAAGGGTGCATCCAGTTGGTAGATGCCGGGGGTGAGTAAAAGATGCTTGCCCTTGGCCAGCGCTTGGTTGATGCTCGCCGCGGTGTCTACCCCGGCCTTGGCGATATAAAACTTGCGGATGGGGATAGATTGCCCGGCTGCAGCACCATTGGTCCAGCTAGGGCCGGCACTATTAGTGCGAAGGTCCGGCACAAAAACGCTGTAATCACCATCTTTATCCACAGTGAGAAAAGGCTTTTCGCGCACCAGCGGTGTTTGCTCAATGACAGTGTAAGAAGGCTTGGGCCAGCCAGCGGCAGAGGGCGGGTTTTCCGTACCCACAAACACCATATTCCAGTTGGAGTTTAGCCAGCTGCCAATTCGGGAATTGCGCGTCAGCCATTGCTGCTGATTACCGCTGTTGATCTGCTGATCAATCACGGAATCGGCGATAAAGCCGCCGCTAGACCAACCGTCATCATCCAGCAGCATGTTGCCGCGGATATGCACGCGCCGCATGGGTGAAGCCTGAGCAACAGCCCATTGCATAGTGCCGTTTGCTGGCACTACTGCCAGATTCTCCACCACGCGCCAGAAATTCTGCGTGGCGTCATTGTGAAACCAGCCGGCATCCACACGCAGGCCGCCGTTGATAGTCACTGCATCTGGCGTGGCCCCCAGCCCCATCAGGTGCGTATAAAAGCCCACCCTTATTGTATTGTTGTATATGCCGGGCTTGAACAAAACCGCATAGCGCTGGCTGCCAAACTGGTTGCTCTCCTGCTGGGTAAAAATTTCATCCAGCTTGTTTTGTATCACCCCGGCTGGCATGGCAGGGTCGAGTATCAGCACATTGCTGCCAAAGTCCGGCGCAGCATTTGCCGCGCTGGCTTGATAAGCGGCGTAGCCGCCGGTGATTGCCAAACCAAGCAGGGCAGCGGCTAGCAGTAACTTTTTATGTGGGGTGGTGATTAAAGGCATCTTGTTTATCAGGGCAGGCCGTAAGTGATACAGGTGAAAAAGACGCTATTTTAATATGCTCTGGGAGCCAATATCCATGCGCCTTTTCAGCCTGAGCTGTAAGCCAATAACCACGGGCATCTTGGCGATACCCTGATAGCCAATAACGGTGCGGGTTCTGGCGGCATTATATTTGAATTGTCATTGCGAGGAACCGAAGGTGACATGGCAATCTAGGGTTTCGTCATTCCGGCGTAGGCCGGAATCCCGGCAAACAACAAAACTAGAGTGGTAGGGCGTAATAAGCACAGCGCATTACGCCGAATGGAATTTCAATACGGCGCAATGCCTTTCAGTTATTGCGCCCTACGCTTGCTGATCCCATTTATTATTTCCTGCGAGAAAAGTGGTGCTAAGCCCCGAAGCGCCATTCGAAGGATTTGGCAGCCTCATTCGGGCCACTCAGCAGACAGGCCAAGAATTTCACCGAGCGACTGGCCATCACTCCATTTCATCTGTTC
>CAYXMC010000159.1:0-4665 GCA_964466095.1 uncultured Methylophilaceae bacterium
TATCTTCTCTGGCGACCAGTGGTGGGGGGTGATTGTGATGGAACGTTGCGACACCCTGCACAAAGTATCGCCACATGAGCTGGGAGCACTGATGGCAGTAGGCCGCTCTTTTGGAGTTGCCATTTTGCGTGAAAGTGCTGGTAAACGACTGCATCAGGCCAAGATTGCTTTCGACAGCGCTACCGAAGGCATCATGATCACCGATGAGAACACTCGTATCATTGCCATTAACAAGGGATTTACTGAAATCACCGGCTTCAGTGAAGAAGAAGTACTGGGGTTCACACCCAAGGAATTGCAGATGGGCACCCACGAAATGTGGCAGACCATTTCACACGAGGGAAAATGGCGCGGCGAGATTACGAATACCCGCAAAAATGGCGAGGTTTATCAGGAATGGTTGACGCTGACAGTTGTAAAAAATGCTGATGGCAAAGCAATGAATTATGTCGGCGTATTTGCCGACATTACCGAGATCAAGCATTCGCAATCGCGCCTTAACCAACTGGTCAACCATGACCCGCTCACCGGCTTGCCCAACCGCCGCCTGCTTAATGAGCTTCTAGAACATGCAATTCGCCGTGCCGAACGCGAAAAACACCAGCTTGGACTACTCTTCATTGACCTCGACCGCTTCAAAGCCATCAACGACACTCTGGGTCACCAGATGGGTGACAAGCTACTCTATGAGGTATCTCGCCGTATCAGTCATGCTATGCGCGAAAGCGATGTAGTGGCACGCCTGGGTGGCGACGAGTTTCTGGTCATGATGGATATCCTGCAAGACCCTGAAGACGCTGCCAATGTAGCGCAAAAAATCATCAATACCCTGCAGGTGGAATTCACCATTGACGGCCGTGAGCTGTTTATAGGCGCCAGTGTCGGCATCTCACTCTATCCAAAGGATGGTACAGATGTCGACAGCCTGATCAAGGCTGCCGACATTGCCATGTATCAGGTCAAGAACAAGGGCAAGAACAGCCATTGCTTCTATTCCGACGACTTGAGCAAGGACGCCGTCGAGCGCTTTACCATTGAGACACAGCTGCGGCGAGCACTCGAGCGCAAGCAATTCGAAATCTATTACCAGCCACAGGTCTCGCTGATCACCGGCAAGATCATTGCCGCAGAAGCACTGATACGCTGGAATCACCCGGAACTTGGTTTGGTGTCACCGGCCAAATTCATCCCCTTGGCTGAAGAGACCGGACTCATCGTGCAGATCGGTGAATGGGTAGTGCGCGAAGCTGCCATGCAGGCCATGCAGTGGGTGGAACAGGGCTTCCAATTGCAATGGGTGTCAGTCAACGTTTCCGGCGTTCAGGTGTTGCGCAGCAATTTTGCCGATACCGTTTATGGTGTGCTGATTGAAACCGAATGCGACCCCAGCCTGATCGAGCTGGAAATCACCGAAAGTACGGTCATGCACAACACGGAATATGTGACCAACATTTTCCATCGTATCAAGCAGTTGGGCGTACGGTTGGCAATTGATGACTTCGGCACTGGTTATTCATCACTCTCACACCTGAAGCGACTGCCACTGGACAAGATCAAGATAGACCAGTCTTTTGTAAGAGAGCTGCCAGAAAATACTGACGATGCTGCAATCGCAAATGCGATTTACGCCATGGCAAGAAGTTTGGGCTTTGAAGTAATTGCTGAAGGCGTGGAAACCACGGAGCAGGCTGAGTTCCTCAAGAACATGGGATGCCAGCAGGGGCAAGGTTATCTGTTCAGCAGGCCGGTAACCGCTGAGGCATTTACGCAATTACTCACTAACGACCAATCATAAAAAGCATAGAAATCATGGAACCGAACCACGCACATTTTATTGACGTCTCCCAACTCCGGGTTGGGTTGTATGTTCATCTGGATCTGGGCTGGATGGACCATCCATTCACATTGAGCAATTTCAAGCTCAAGGACGAAGACCAGATCAATACCATACGCAAGATCGGCTTGAAGAAGCTACGCTACGACCCCAATCGTAGCGACTGCGACCCCTTGCCTACGCCGGAGAGATCAGTAGTAGCAGCCAAACCGGCTGTGGAAGAAGTTGCAGTAGTCGAAGAATCTGCCGAGGAAAAAGCCGCGGCCGATAAAAAAAGACAGCAAGCGGAACGTCTGAAAGTCTTGCACAAAGCACTGGATGAAAATGAAAAAAAATTCATCGACACTACCAACCATGCCAAGCAGGTACTGAAGAACTTTGCAACTCAACCCAAAGATGCTTTGAATCAAGCCACAGAGATTGTGAATGAGATCGTGGATTGTGCTTTCACCGAAAGCGAGATCGCCATCCACGCCATTAACGGTAACCGCTCAAGCGATCAGAATTACCTGCACCCGATCAATGTCACTGTTCTCAGTCTGATGATGGCTCGCTCACTGGACATGTCAGAAAAAGAAGCGCGTATGTTGGGCCTGGCAGCGCTGTTGCACGATATCGGCAAAGCCGAGATCCCGGACAAGATACTACTGAAAGCAGAGCCACTCACAAAATCAGAAGAGGCTTTTTACGAGGAACACAGCGCCATCGGCGCACGCATGGCCAAGGCTGCCGGCGTTCAGAAGAGAATCGTCGAAATTATTCTGCAGCATCACGAACAGGCAGACGGCAGCGGTTACCCCAAGGGCCTGCTCAACGACCAGACAGACCCACTGGCTCGGCTACTGGTGCTAATCAATGGTTTTGACAACCTGTGCAACCCCAGACACCCCAGCCATGCCATGACACCGTACGCGGCACTGGCCCATATGTTTGCGAACCAGCGTACCAAATATGATGAAAGTCTGCTGCGCCGGATGATCAAGTGTCTGGGTGTTTACCCACCGGGCAGCATTGTGCAGCTTTCTAATGGCATGCATGCGATCGTGGTATCGGTTAACCCCAATAACCCACTGCGACCCTTCGTGCTATTGCACGACCCGACCAAAGACCGGGAAGAACCGCAGCTGCTTGACCTGCGTGATGATCTCGCACTGAATATTGTCACTTGCCTGCGGCCTATTCAATTGCCACCAGATGCACTGGCCTATCTCAGCCCACGGCGACGCATCAGCTACTTTCTGGACAAGGACTTTCTCGAAAAAAAATAATGAGCGGGGAGGAGGAATCAGTCGTGGAAATATCTACAGAATACACTGCTCTTGTCGACCCCGCTTAATCCCAGCTGCGACCTTCATCTTGGGAGAGCGCCTTGCCGCTTTCCCAATCTAGTTTCAGCTCCGAACCTTCTGCCAGCAATTGCAATTTGCTGGATGGCGTTATTCCAAGTTTCTTCACTGGAGAAGACACCCAAGCCTCGCCATCCATGCGCGCATAAAAAACGCCCTTCGTTGTTGACCAAGCCAGATGCCAGCCCCAATCGCCGCCCTTGACTATGGCAATCGCCAGAAAGCCACATTCTTCGGCCTTGCCAACACCAAAAGTCACACGCTTGAAATCGCCGGCAGCCAGTTGCTGCTGATCTGCCATCACGAGATCACGCTTGCTGTCGGCAAATTTTTGCGGCCAAGCATATATAGTGCGATCAGCCTCCTGCAACATCGCTACCGGACAGTCTCCCGCAAGTGCTTCCAGATCAATTGGTACGTTTAGCTCAGCTAGCGCCAATACTGGCAAGAGAAGCACTAACAAGCCCAAGATGTTCTTGATACGCATCAACAATTTTATTCTCTGCTTTTCATACTGAAATTGATGAATGAATTCTATGTTGTTATTATCCAGACATGAACCTGCATTTGCATAAACATCGATTGATTAGCTGGCTGGCAACACTTGCCATCCTGCTCAATGCATTGGTTCCTTCTGTTTCGCATGCCGTTGTTGCCGCACAGGGCAAACAAGTACCTTGGGAGCAGATCTGCTCATCCTCCGGTATCAAGTTCAACATCAGCCCGGTTGCTCCGGAAAAATCTCCGGCAGCCCCAACAATGGGCAGTATGCAGGACTGCGCTTATTGCTCCATACATGCCAGCAGCGACTTTATTGCCAGTCCCATCTGGACTTATACCCCGCTCATCACCGCACAATCTCACATCCCCCATCATTACCAGCTCCAACGCCCAAGCTTATATTCGACTGACAAGCAGGCCCGCGCTCCTCCCCAGATGAATTGATTCTTCATGCCGCAGCATGCGGCAGACAAGAGCATGCCATTGATGCATGCCGACTGAACAATTCACAGGGAGAATTCAATGAAGTTTCAATACAGAGTATTGCCGATATGCGTGTTGGCGGCGCTATGCCAGCCAGCATGGGCTGACCACACAATTACCACCCAATCGGTAAAAGTCTCAGACAAAAAATTAGTCACTTCGCTCACTCAGCCAGACCTTGATGAGGCCAAAGAGGAAATTAATAAAACGGCTGGCGGTGTCACTATCGTTGATGCAGAAAAGTTTCGTGAAGGCCGTGTTTCGAACTTTAGTGACACACTGGGCATGGCCACTGGTGTTTACGCACAATCACGCTTTGGGGCTGAAGAAACGCGCCTTGCTATCAGAGGCTCTGGATTACAGCGTACCTTCCACGGCCGTGGCATCAAACTCATGCAGGACGGTATACCAGTCAATCTGGCTGACGGTGGCTTTGATTTCCCGGCGATTGAACCAATGGCCACCAGATACGTTGAAGTTTATCGGGGTGCCAATGCCCTT
>CAYXMC010000160.1:0-4584 GCA_964466095.1 uncultured Methylophilaceae bacterium
TGGCATGCCATCACCCAGACGCGCTACGCAGTGCACGGGCACATGCCCTTCTGCATGGTGGGTTTCGATTTCATTGTCCATCAGGTTTTCTACCTGAAACGCATCCATATTGCCGGATACCATGAGGCGCAAGTAATCGCAGATGAAGTCAATCAGGTGGTGATCGTGCAGCAGGGTAGGGTATTTGCTGAAAATGGCGCTGCTGTGTGGGTCTTCAATATCACCTTCTATCGACATCATGCCGTCCTTGCGGATCTTGGTGAGTATCTCGAACAACATGGCCAGCAAATCCATGTAGAGCTTTTTGCTGAATTTGGAGCCTTTGAGTACTGTAGGCAGCGCTTTAAGGGTGGCCTTAATGGCTTTAGCATCGTTGCCGACAAAGAATGCACCTATCGCTGCACCGCCAATCATCAACAGTTCCAGCGGTTGAAAAAGTGCAGCCAAGTGCCCGCCGGCCATGGCAAAACCACCGAATACGCTGGCGCACACAACGATATAGCCGACGATTACGAGCACTTGGTCACCTCTTATGATTTTTAAAGTTGAGTTCAGGATAGCAATCGGGCGCTGTTCGCAATCAGGCAAACAAACCTTATTTCCCTTGCTATATCCTTATTACGGATATGAGTGCGGGAACTTTAAGCAGTACAGCGGGAAATTGTGAAAAGAATCACAGTGAAATAAACAGCCAAATGAAAAGCCGCAATGGCGGCTTGGTTAGTCCCGGAATGATGGCAGAGAAGCTTATTTGCCTATCATATAAATATAGGTATTGGCCTTGCCTTTGGGGGCTTTCAGGGTCTGGCTGGGCTTTACGCCGGGAACCGGAAATTCGTAGCTGACCAGTTTGCTGCCGGGCTGCATTTCTGATGAGGCTTTTTGCCAGAGTGCAGACATGGCGGCAGGGGAGAGATAGGCGAAGACCAGATCGAAATTGGCAAAGTTCAGCTGGTTGTAATCACCCAGCTTGAATTTTGCTGCTGATCTTTTCAACTTTGCACGCATCACGCTGATCAGCCAGGGCAAAGGTGCAATCTCAATGCCACTGATCTGGCTGTGCGGGCGTAATTCAGCGACTTTCATGCTGAGATCGCCAATGCCACTGCCGATATCTATCATGCGCAGGGCTTGTTGATCAGGTAGTAGCTCCGCCACTTGCTTCCAGATGGCCGGACGCGAAGGGTAAAACGGTACCTGACTACGAAAGGTTGTCCAGAATAGGCTGGCGCTAATAACAAAGCCCCAGAAGAAAAATGTATTAGAAAGATGCAGCCCGGCAAATAGCCAGATCGCCAGCGGGAACAGGAAGTGTATATATCTCCACCACTTGGCCATTTGTACGAACCATGCAAGTGCACAGGCAAAACTGGCTTGCAGCAGAAACAGGATGAAATTCGGCAATGGATTACTGTTAAAGGCAACATAGATAAAGTTGACGCTAAAACAAAGTATCAAGGCCAGTGCCTGAATGATCAGGGCAATGCCTGCAGGTTTGCGCGCTTGCTTGCTATTAAAAAGAAACGCCCCGCTGCTGTCAGGGGCAGACGCAGTCGGGGCGGAGTTTTTTGGAGACATCAGTGGCAGGGCAAAATCTGGTTAATCAATCTTTAAGCATTCATTGCAACCACACGGTAAGTGGTTTCCTTGGCCTTTTTAGTCTTGCCGGCACGTGAAGGTACATGGCAAAGACTGCAGGCAAAATTCTGGTTCAAGTCGTAGGCATTGACTACAAACTGGCCGCCGCAGCAAGTGCAGGTTTCCATTTTCAGCATCTTGCTTTCAATAAAGCGGATTAATGTCCAGGCGCGTGTCAGAGAAAGTACGGGCTCTTCTCCGTTATTATCTTCCTGTACTTGCTGCAAGTAGAGCTGGTAAGCCTTCATGATGGCTTCAATTCCGCTGACCTCGGCATACTCGGTCAGAAAATTGTAGATGTTCATGAAAATGGAAGAGTGGATATTGGGTTGCCAAGTCAAAAACCAGTCGGTCGAGAATGGCAACATCCCTTTCGGTGGCGATACACCCTTTAATTCCTTATAGAGTTTGATCAGGCGTTCGCGTGAGAGCGTGGTTTGTGACTCAAGCAGTTGCAGGCGCGCACCCAGCTTGATAAGTTGAATCGCCAATTGCAGTTGTTCGGATTCGTCTACTACGCTTTTTGCCTTCATGATCTCGCTCCTCTGTTCAGGTACTTTATTCAGTGCTTGTTGTGGGCTTATGCCATTGCTTCAACAGGCTGGCCAGCCATCAAGATTGCGCTATGTGCGCTGGCTTGTGCTTGACCCTTGTTGTAGTTGGTCAACATGCCCAGAATTGAGCTATCATCAAATCTGAAGCGCGCAAGCATCATGTTGGAAGCAGCAAGCTTGATCAGTTGGGAGTTGCTCAGACCTTCAAGCAGGTTGGCGATATCCTTGCTGACACCCAGTCTGAAAATGGCAGATGCTTTGTCAGCACGAATCATTTGTTGGGCAAGCATCAGATAGCTGAGGTTTGCTTCACGGATTTCCATCAGGATTTCATCTTGGTTGATGTTGATAGCGTTCATTTTAGGTCTCCTTGGTGTTGCAAAGTTTGTTGATAAATTGCTTACTGCCATGGAGCGTACTTTGAACCTTTTGTGAGCAACTTCACATAAGCCACAATCGGTATTTTGTGTCGGACGAGCGGAAATGACCATGTCAGTGTTTGTCTTACAAACACTGTCCATAGTCAGAATTGAGTAGTTAAAAATTGAATCTTCATTCCAGTTATCGGAGACCCTTTAGAAAACTTTAGGGTTTTTTTGAAAAAAATTTCAGAAATTTGATAACGATATGATTCTAATGACGAAAAAATATTAAATTTTTAATCAGCAAGCGTATTTTTGCATGATTTTCACGGTTTATAATGTAAGAAAAAGACCGGGTTTGCCAGCTTTATCCAGCAGCAAAAAAACCCGACTCTATAACTGATAGTCCTACAAAGTTGAGTATGTCATCTGACGCAGCATTAAATCCCGTTAGCCAAACGGAATCTATTTTCGAGGCCATCGTCTCCAATACCCCTGGCTTGGTTTGCTGTTTTCATCTCGATCCAGATAACCGCATTACCATTACTTATTTAAGTGACGGCTGCAAAGCGCTGCTGGGACTAGAAAAAGAGGAGCTGATAAGACAACCGCATCTCTTCCTGGAAATGATCGTGGCACAGGATCGCAAGCAGTTTTTCTCCATGACCAAGAGATCTGCCAAGAAGATGCAGGTGCTTAACTGGGAAGGTCGTATCTGGGTTGAGGAGTGGCAGGACATCAAGTGGCTGAACCTGCGTGCCAGCCCGCGCAAGCTGGGTAACGGCGTGATGCAGTGGGCTGGCTTTATGACCAACATCACCCAAAGTAAAAACGAGAAGTTCGAGATTGCGCAATCACGCAAGCGGCTGGCCGAAATGTCGGCGCACATGAATCATATAAAAGAAGAAGAACGAAAACGTATATCGCGCGAGATACACGATGATGTAGGCGGTAACCTGACTGCTATCAAGATGGGCATCAGTACCATTATTCATCGTCTGGGGCCGGGGCAAGAGGCCCTGCGTGAGAAGGCCCAGCATCTGGAAGGCATTATCGACGCTACATTTGATGCGGTGCATCGTATCGCCAGTGACTTGCGGCCCAATATATTAGAGTTGGGTATTGTCGAGGCACTAGACTGGCAAGCCAAAGAGTTTGAAAAGCAGATGGGCATTCCATGCAAATTTATCTCTAACAAAGATGACGTGAAGCTGGAGCCCGATCAGGAAGCTGCCTTATATCGTATTTGTCAGGAAGCGATGTCCAACATTGCCAAGCACGCCAATGCCAGCTCGGTGCTGGTCACACTTGAATCTATGCCCCAGCAGATTACGATGCAAATATCTGACAATGGAACTGGTATCCAGCCTGATGATGGCTTAAAACCTAATTCCTTTGGGGTTCGGGGGATGGCTGAACGGGTAGTTGCGCTTGACGGTAGCTTTAACATAGAAGCAGGCCTGCACGGTGGTACCTTGTTGACCATCAAGCTGCCGGTCGTGGAAATCACCAATAATAGTATGCGCAAGACGAGGAGAGGGGCAGTGCGATCATGAGTAAATCCATTATCAGGGTGGTGATTGCAGATGACCACGCCATTCTGCGTGAAGGTCTCAAGCAAGTATTGGCCGAAGAAAAAGATATAGAAGTGATAGGCGAGGCACAGAATGGCAATGAGGCCATCAAGCTTGCCGGTAGCAAGGAGTTTGATGTGCTTCTGCTTGATATCTCCATGCCTGATCGTAACGGAATGGAAGTGCTCAAACATATCCGCCGTGATAACACCAAGCTGGCGGTGCTCATGCTTTCCATGCACCGCGAAGACCAATACGCCATGCGCTGCCTGAAAGCCGGTGCCTCAGGCTATCTCAGCAAGCAAAGTGCATCCACCGAGTTGGTGAATGCCATTCACACGGTAGCCAAAGGCAAGAAATACATCAGCGGCGAAGTCGCGCAGATGCTGGCCAATCAGGTCACCACGCCCACCGAGAAACCTCTGCACGAAACACTCTCAGACCGCGAGTTCCAGA
>CAYXMC010000161.1:0-1025 GCA_964466095.1 uncultured Methylophilaceae bacterium
AAGCAAGGCAGAGATTTGCTGTATGCCAATCAGCACCCCAGATTCAAACGCCCCCTGACGAAAACGCATCTCCATCTGCTGACAGATATGCTCCCAAGTGGCATTACCCACCAACTGATGGATACCACGGTCAGCCACAATCTCCACATCGCGATCAGCCAGCAGCAGATAAATCAACACCCCATTGTTTTGCTCGGTATCCCAGATACCCAATTGGGAAAATAGCTCGATTGCGCGCTGCCTTGGGGTTTTGCCACGTAATACATGAACGATATCGAGATCTGCCTCGACCACGAAGCGTATCTGTGCGGCATGAGTCTGCTCACTGGCAGCGATAGCCTGTTCGATATTGCCCAGCGCATTCATGGGAAAATGCTTACGCACCACCCAAGGCGCGCTAAACATATGCCGCAAGAATCTTTTGAATCCGCCATGCTTCATGGTTACCAATCTCCCGATGCGCCGCCGCCGCCAAAACCGCCACCACCCCCGGAGAATCCTCCTCCTCCAAAACCACCACTACTACCAGAATATCCGCCCATATTCGGCATACCATTCAATACACCAAGCAATGTAACAACAAACGCAACGAATCCAAGCACCAGCGCAAACAACAGGCCGCCACCCAGTATCCAGACCATTGCTCCGATTATTCCGCCATTGATAGCACCACCAATAAAACTGCCAAAAATACTGCGTAGTAAAGTGCCAACGATGATGCCGCCAAACAACAACAAAGGTAGAAGCCCTTCAATATCATTTTCACCGGATTGCTCTTGCGCCGGTGGCGGCAGTGCCTCGCCATCCAGCAAGCCAAACAGCTTATCAAGCGAGGCGCTCAACCCACCAAAATAATCACCCTGCTTGAAATGAGGTGCTATTACCTCAGAGATCACTCGCTTGGCCACCGCATCCGGGATCACTCCCTCCAGCCCGTAACCAACTTCTATGCGCATCTTGCGGTCATCTCGCGCAATCAATATGAGCAAGCCATCATCTATGCCTTTACGCCCCAGCTTCCATTG
>CAYXMC010000161.1:1035-4564 GCA_964466095.1 uncultured Methylophilaceae bacterium
TAGCTTCTGGTTGTGTGCTCGGGACAATCAGTATCGCAATCTGGCTGCCCTTTGCCATCTCTCGCTGGGCAAGTCTTGATTCCAAGGCAGACCGTTGATTGGCGTCCAGCATTCCGGCAAGATCGGTAACTCGCTGGCTAAGTGTGGGGACAGCCACTTGATCCGGCCATGCCACCGACTGGAAAAACAGACCCAGCAGCAAAGCCAGACAAGTGAACAATTGACGCATGGTTTACTTATCGAAATCCACGCTGGGGGCTTTGGAAATTTCTTTTTCGTTCTCAACCGTGAAGCTGGGCTTGGTCTTGTAACCAAACGCCATGGCAGTCAGGTTATTAGGGAAGGAACGCACAGCAATATTGTATTCCTTGACCGCTGTGATATAGCGATTGCGCGCAACAGTCACGCGGTTCTCTGTGCCTTCGAGCTGCGCCTGCAAATCACGGAAACCTGCATCAGCTTTCAGCTGCGGGTAATTCTCGGCCACAGCCAGCAAGCGAGAAAGCGCTGAGGTCATCTGACTTTGTGCTTCCTGAAATCTGGCAAAAGCAGCTTCGTCATTCACGAGCTCTGGCGTCGCCTGAATGCTGCTCACCTTGGCACGAGCCTCGGCCACTTCAGTAAGGACCTTTTCTTCATGCTGGGCGTAACCTTTGACTGTTTTCACCAGATTTGGCACCAGATCGGCACGACGCTGGTATTGGTTCAGCACCTCGGACCAATTCGCCTTAACCTCTTCATCCAGCGATTGAAATGTGTTGTAGCCACAGCCTGACAAAATCAGCGCCATGGACAAAATCAAAACCTTAAGCCACTTAGCCTGCATATTCACTCCTGAATCCAGTTATCTAAACTCTATCGTTCACAACTTCATATAGATGAGGGTGCATTCGCAATTTGCAAGGTCTGCATCAGCTCACGCGCCGTGCACAAATCATCCCAGGCTTTGGCTTTGTCTGGAAGGTTGCGTAGCAAATAAGCGGGATGGTAAGTCACGATCACCGGCACGCCGTGAAAGCTATGCTGTTTGCCACGCATGGAGGCTATCGTATCCTCACTACCCAGCAGGGATTGCGCCGCAAATTTGCCCAAAGCCAGAATCAACTTGGGCTTGATCAGTTCGACCTGTCGCTTCAGGAAAGGATCACATTGCACCACTTCATCGCCATGCGGATCGCGATTCTGCGGCGGCCTACATTTCAGCACGTTGGCGATATAGACATTCTCGCCACGCTTGAGCTGGATAGCAGCCAGCATGTTATCCAATAGCTTGCCTGCCTGACCGACAAAAGGCTCGCCTTGCTTATCTTCCTCTGCACCCGGCGCTTCGCCAACGATCAGCCAGTCGGCATTGGGGTCGCCCACGCCGAATACGGTTTGCGTACGGGTCTTGGCCAGGCCACATGCCTCGCAGTGGCTCACGCAATCCTGCAAGCCCTGCCAATCCAGCCGCATGATGGACTCGCGCCGCCCCTGCCCCAAGCTCACCTCTGCCGACGGTAATTGCGTATCTGGCGGCATGGCCATGGCTGCAGGGGCCTCGGATTCCTCAGGCAACTCAGCCCAGGCTGACTCAGTCATAATTTCTTCCGTAACTGGCTCAGATGCTGGCAAGTCAGTTACCACTTCATGCGTCACCTCTTGAACGGCAGACTCTTGCATCGCAGGAGCAGCAACTGCAGCCTCAATTTGCGGCGAGGTTTCAGGTGCTACTTCTTGCAAAGGGGCAGCTTGAGACAAGGGCTGTCTCAGTTGCCACACTGGCAACAGCTCCAGTTCGCGCAGCATGTCTTCTCGTGTCAGGCTCATTGCATTACTCTCACAGTGCCATCCCCATCAAAATTGCATCCTCACGCCCATCCTTGGCTGGATAGTATCCGCGCCGAATGGCCATTTCATTAAACCCTGCAGATTCGTACAAATGTATGGCATTTGTATTGGAAACACGCACTTCCAGAAACATATTTGCTGCACCTTTACCCTTGCCCAAAGACATCATCTTTTCCAGCAACTGACGCCCCAAACCCTTACCCTGAAAAGGCTTTGCAATGCTGATGTTAAGCAAATGTGCTTCATCCAGCACCATCATCAGCACGGCATAACCCATGATCTTTTGTTCTGTCTCGCATACCCAGCATTCATAGCCGGATTGCAGAGAATCACTGAAATTGCCACGCGTCCAAGGGTACGGATAGATGGTGGGTTCAATGGCCATCACAGCATCCAGATCAGCCGCCAGCATGCGCCGAAACTGCATGGCTCAACCCTGGCCTGCCATGCGTTCACGCTCGCTAGTGGTAAACGCCACTTTATTACGGATATAGACAGGCGCTGCTTGCGCCGCAGGCAAGCCGCGACCAGCCATAAACTCTGGCGCAGCCAGCTCCGCCATGGCACTGGCGGTGGGAAAGCGCTTGGGCAACCACGAGCTGCACTGCGATTGGTATTGGCTAAGCAAGGCTTCATGATAGGCATCCCAGCCGCTACCGGCACCCAGCCAATCAGCACCAGCGATTTCCGGCAAACTGTCTGGCTTATACAAGCCTGGGGCACTGACTTCCTGCCAGCCTGCCAAAGTTTTTTGATAAGCAGCCAAGTAGACCTCACCCATGCGCGCATCCAGACAAGCGATCACTTTTTCATGTCCAGCGGCCTGCGCCAACGCCAGCAATGTACTCACACCAAACACCGGCAAACCCGCACCAAACGCCAGCCCCTGTGCCACACCGCAACTAATACGCAAACCGGTAAAAGAACCGGGGCCTGCGCCAAAAACAATCCCCTCCAAATCGCTCATTTCCAGCCTAGCTTCATCAAGCAGGGTACGTATCCGTGGCAGGATAATTTGCGAATGCGTTTGTCCGGCGTGCTCGTCAATCGCATGTACCTCGCCATCAAGCCACAAGGCCAGCGAGAGGTTTTCTGTAGAAGCATCAAGTGCAAGGATTTTCATGCAAAAATTAATAAGTCAGGTTGTCGTTTCAGGCGCTATTTTGCCATAGGCTTACCCTAACTATGCTATAAACCGGACATCAGCCCAACTGCAATCCAAAGTAGCACATCATGTTGAACATACAATGGCCCGCGATTATTGATTATTCAGGTCACCCCGAATTTGGCATCATCCAGAATCTGCAACAGTGGCAGGCTCTCACTGCACACAAAGGCGCATTCCACGCGGGAGACAGATTAATAGACAGTAGCGGACGCATCTTTCTGGCGGATCATGAGGCACAATTAACAAATACCGGACAAAGCGTTGCACTGGATGAATTGATAAAACTGATACAGGAACACGCTTCACATATCGGCATGTGTTGCGTAGGCAAGTTTTCGGCTGACTCTATCGCCGAAGCCATGAATATCGCAGCGACCCTCAGCGATTAACCATGACCCCAGAAGATCTGGAAAAACTGGTCACCACGACCATGCCTTATGGCAAATACAAAGGGCGCATGCTGGCTGACCTGCCCGGCAACTACCTCAACTGGTTTGCACGCGAAGGCTTTCCGAAAGGCGAGTTGGGGCG
>CAYXMC010000162.1:0-4556 GCA_964466095.1 uncultured Methylophilaceae bacterium
AACTATCAAGGCTTGTGTATAGCGCATGGTGACCTCGTGCTTTTGAATATGACTGGATTTTAACAAAAAGACGTAAGCGCTGGTAAAAAGACTACAAGTAAAGCTGTATCTTGCGCTCTTCTGCCGAAGGTTCAAATCCACGTGTTTCGTAATGCTTGAAGATAGCAGCCACTATCTCGCTCGGCTCATCAATCACCTGAATCAAATCCATGTCTTCGGGCGAGGCCATGCCCTCAGCGATAATGGTATTGCGGAACCAGTCCAGCATACCTTGCCAGAAGTCCTTGCAAACCAGAATGATAGGAATCTTGCGGGTCTTGCCAGTCTGAATCAGGGTGAGTGCTTCCATCAACTCATCCAGCGTGCCAAAACCGCCAGGCATGACGACATAAGCGGAGGCGTTCTTGACGAACATCACCTTGCGCATGAAGAAATGCTGGAAATTCTGGCTGATATCCTGATAGGGGTTACTGGTCTGCTCGTGCGGCAACTCGATGTTGAGGCCGATACTGGGGGATTTTCCATGAAACGCCCCTTTGTTGGCTGCCTCCATAATGCCGGGGCCACCACCCGAGATCACGCTAAAGCCTGCATCCGAAAGCTGCTTCGCAATCTCTTCGGTCAGCTTGTAGTAATGATGATCCGGTGAAGTACGCGCACTGCCGAAAATGGAAACCGCTGGCGTGATTTCTTTGAGCCGCTCGGTCGCACTAACAAATTCTGACATAATCTCGAAGGCATGCCAGGCCTCGTGCGAATTATGATTTTTTCCTGATGCATCAGGATCGCAGATGACGGGTAATTTTTTGACGACAGACATATTTATACCTAAACCAAAATGAAAACATTGTTATTAGTAGATGGCTCATCCTACCTCTACCGCGCCTTCCACGCCATGCCGGATCTACGCAATCGTGACAATGAGCCAACCGGCGCGATTCAGGGTGTACTCAACATGTTACGCCGTCTGCATAAGGATTATCCAGCAGAATATAGCGCCTGCGTTTTTGATGCCAAAGGCAAGACTTTTCGCGATGACATTTACCCCGAATACAAGGCCAACCGCCCCTCCATGCCGGATGACTTAAGACTGCAGATCGAACCGCTGCACGAGACGATCAAAGCCATGGGCTGGCCGCTACTGATGATAGAAGGCGTAGAGGCTGACGATGTCATCGGCGCACTCGCCAAACAGGCCGAGAGAGAAGGCATTAAAGTCATTATCTCCACTGGCGATAAAGACATTACGCAACTGGTAAATGAGCATGTCACCGTTATCAACACGATGCGTGATGCCTTCCGTAAGACTGATGATGTGCTGGATATCGCTGGGGTGGAGAACAAATTCGGCATCCCGCCCAGTTTGATTATCGATTACCTGACCCTGATAGGCGATAGCGTGGATAACGTTCCTGGCGTCGAGAAAGTCGGCCCCAAGACCGCGGTGAAATGGCTCAAGGAATATGGCTCGCTGGATAACATCATGGCAAATGCCGACAAGATCACAGGGGTAGTAGGTGAGAATCTGCGCAAAGCGCTGGATTGGCTGCCTACTGGTCGTCAACTCATCACCATCAAATGTGATGTCGAATTGCCTGTCGATTTACATCAACTTAGCCCGCAACCACAAGATAAAGCAAAACTGGCTGAATTATTCGACCGCTTCAATTTCAACACCTGGCGACGCGAGTTGGAAATCTCAAATGAAAACCGCACCCCGCTTGCAGCACCTGCAAATGCCCCGGTAATTCCACCAGCCAGCATGTCGGGCGATCTGTTTGCCTCGGCCGCTGTGCAAACACGCTATTACGACACCATACTTTCCGAGCAGGCACTAGACAATTGGCTAGGCATAATCCGTAGCGCTGGTTTTTTCTGTTTCGATACCGAGACCACCTCACTAGACCCGATGACCGCGAAATTGGTCGGCATGTCATTCGCCGTTAAATCGGGTGAAGCCGCTTACCTACCATTGACCCATGATTATGCCGGGGTTGAGACACAACTCAACTTTGCCAGCACCATCGCCAAGGTCAGGTTAGTGCTTGAAGATGCCAGCATCAAAAAAGTCGGCCAGAATCTTAAATACGATAAGCATGTGCTCGCTAATCACGGCATCGCCCTCAATGGCATCGCGCATGACACGCTGTTGCAATCCTATGTGCTGGAAAGCCATCGCAGCCATGGCATGGATGACCTCGCCATGCGCCACTTGGGCGTCAAGACCATCACGTTTGAAGAGATCGCCGGCAAGGGAGCCAAACAGGTAGGCTTTAATCAGGTCAGCATAGCCCAAGCCAGCGAATACGCGGCAGAAGATGCCGATATTACCCTGCAATTGCACGAGAACCTCTACCCGCAAATCACGCCAGACGCCAAGCTGGATTTCATCTATAGCAGGCTGGAAATGCCAGTGATGGAAATACTCTACACCATAGAACGCAACGGTGTGCTGATAGACGCTGCCATGCTCAATCGCCAAAGTAACGAGCTGGGTTTAAAGCTGATGGAGCTGGAAAAGCAGGCATTTGAACTGGCAGGCCAGCCATTTAATCTGGGCTCACCCAAGCAGTTGCAGGAGATATTGTTCGGCAAGCTTGGCATCAAGCCAACCAAGAAAACTCCTAGCGGTGCGCCATCTACCGATGAAGATGTATTACAGGAACTCGCGCTGGATTATCCGCTACCTAAAGTGCTGCTGGAATACCGCGGCATGGCCAAGCTGAAATCCACCTACACCGACAAACTGCCGAAGATGATCAACCCGCAGACTGGCCGTGTGCACACCAGCTACAGTCAGGCAGTAGCGATTACCGGCCGCCTCGCCAGCTCAGACCCCAACCTGCAAAACATTCCGGTGCGAACAGCAGAAGGCCGCCGTATCCGCGAAGCGTTTATCGCGCCGCCCGGTTCGGTGATTGTCTCAGCCGACTATTCGCAGATTGAGCTACGCATCATGGCACACCTCTCGCAAGATGAAGGCCTGCTCACTGCCTTTGCTGCCGGGGAAGATATCCACCGCGCCACGGCTGCCGAGATTTTTGGTGTAGAGCGTGATGCCGTCAGCAGCGAGCAGCGCCGCTATGCCAAGGTCATCAACTTCGGCCTAATCTATGGCATGAGCGCCTTTGGTCTGGCGCAGAACCTGAATATTGAGCGCAGCGCTGCTGCCAGTTATATCGAGCGCTATTTCGCCCGCTATCCCGGAGTACGCCAATACATGAACGACACGCGCGAAACCGCCAAAGCTCAGGGCTATGTCGAAACCTTCTTTGGCCGCCGCCTGTGGGTGCCTGAAATCAACAGCCCCAACGGCCAGCGTCGTGCAGGTGCTGAACGTGCCGCCATCAACGCGCCTATGCAAGGCACCGCAGCCGACCTCATCAAACTCGCCATGATTGCCGTGCAAGGCTGGCTGGAAACCGAAAGACTGCAAACCAAACTCATCATGCAGGTGCACGATGAACTGGTGCTGGAAGTCCCCGAAAATGAACTTGAGCTGATCAAGCAAAAACTGCCTGAATTAATGCAAGGTGTAGCGAAACTTGATGTGCCTTTGCTTGCCGAAGTCGGTGTCGGCAACAACTGGGAAAGCGCACATTAATGAATCAACCTCAATTCGGCGCCATCATCATTGGCGATGAGATACTCTCGGGCAAAAGACAAGATGCCCACTTGAGCAAGATCATCCAGATACTGAAAACCCGTGGCTTGAAGCTCGCTTGGGCAGAATATCTGGCTGATGACCCGGCACGCATTACCGCAACCCTCAAGCGCACCATCGCCAGCGGCGATGTCGTGTTCTCGTTCGGCGGCATAGGCGCGACACCTGACGACTTCACCCGGCAAGCAGCGGCTGAAGCTTTTGGTGTGCCAATTGAACGCCATCAAGGTGCAGTAGCCGAGATCGAAGCACGCTTTGGAGAAGGCGCTTACCCCAAACGGGTATTGATGGCCGACTTTCCACAAGGGGCAGACCTCATCCCCAATCCGGTCAACCGTGTTGCTGGCTTTTCCATGAATCACCACTATTTCATGCCGGGCTTCCCTGAAATGGCGCACCCGATGGCGGAATGGGTACTAGACACCTATTACAGCCACCTATTTCATCAGCAGGACTATGCTGAAGCTTCGATTTTGGTTTTTGATGCTGGCGAGAGCCAGCTGATCGACCTGATGAATACGATTATTGCTAACCACCCGCAAATCAAGCTATTCAGCCTACCCAAGCTGGATACCCGCCGCACTATAGAGCTGGGCATCAAAGGCGCCAGCCCCGACGTAAAAACTGCGCTAGAAGATATCCGTAACGGCATAGAAAAGCTGGGCTTCCCATGGAGCCCGATTCAAGGAAACAATTGATGGAATGTCGTTCAGATTGTGGGGCATGCTGTATTGCCCCATCCATCAACAGCCCCATCCCTGGCATGCCTAACGGCAAACCTGCAGGTGTGCGTTGTGTGCAATTGAATGAAAAAAACCAATGCATGATCTTCGGCCTGCCAGAACGCCCTGCTTTTTGTGGTGGCCTGCAACCTAGTATAGAGATGTGCGGA
>CAYXMC010000163.1:0-2542 GCA_964466095.1 uncultured Methylophilaceae bacterium
ATTTGAATATGGCAGCTGGAACGGGTGAACCAGTGATTTGCCATCAAAGCCCATATCGCGACCCAAGCGGCAGGCATATTCAAAAGCCTGCATATCCTTAAGATCGCTATTGATACCATCAATAACGCCGCGTCCATAGGCGCGTGCAGCCAGTATCACCAGAGAAAGGCTGGTGAGTACTGCGGTGCGGTCATGGGTAGTACGCGCATGCAGCTGAGAGATCAGATCTGAGGTCGCCATTACCATACAGGCGATGCGGTCAGAAGCTTTGGCAATCTCTTCCGCATGCAGTACAGCCAGTGGGCTTTCTATCATGACCATGATGGGGGTTTCGGTATTGCCTGCATCCTCAAGGGCTTTCAGGGCAGCCATCACATCTTCATGACTTTCAATATTAGGAAAAAGGATGGCGTCCGCGCCAAGATTGGCAACGGCACGCACATCGTCAGTCCCCCACGGAGAATCAAGATCGTTCACACGAACAACCACTTCGCGGCGGCCAAAGCCGCCACGCTTTAATGCAGCTACTACGTTGTCACGAGAAGCTTCCTTGGCAGTAATCAGGATAGGGTCACCCAGGTCGAGGATGACAGAATCCACGCGCAAGCTGAGTGCCTTCTCCAGATAGTGCTGGTTGCAGCCGGGTACGTACAGCATGGAGCGGCGCGGCCGGAAGTAGTTGTTCATTGGAGTCCTTTAATTGGGTTGTTAACCACAAGCCGGCAAAGGGCTTGCAACTGTCTGTTAGCAATCCGATTTTAAATCGTTGAATTCATTGTAAGCCAGCGAATTTCAGAAAGTCAACTATTATCTTATGTCTTATATAAGATATAAAATGCTAGACTTAAATTTTTTTCTGCGGTAGATTAAATAAACGTGCATTGCGCCACATCCTGCGCATCCACATCTTGTGCCTGAATCTCCAGAAGAGAGGCGGGCAGCAAGGTGCAAGCCCGCATCGCAGGGCATGATGGAGTTTGTTGTTTCCGGGGCTTGTGCCCGCCCAGGTATGAATAGCGAATAAAAATAACATCATTCAATGTGACGAGAGATTGAGGAGTTGGGATGAGTGCGATCAGCAGTTTATTGGTGGAAAAACGCCAGTTCGAGCCAAGTGAGCAGTTTGTCAGGCAGGCAACGATCAAGCGTGAAGATTACGAGGCGCTGTGCGCAGAAGCGCAGCGCGATTATCAAGGATACTGGGCGCGGCTGGCGCGCCAGTACTTGAGCTGGAGCAAGCCTTTTGAGCGCGTGTTGGATGAGGCGCGTGCGCCATTCTATAAATGGTTTGGCGATGGTGAGTTGAATGTCTCTTACAACTGTCTGGACAGGCACATCAAACAACAGCCGGATAAAGCAGCCATTATCTTCGAAGCCGATGATGGAGCGGTCACTACAGTCAGTTATGCTGAGTTGCTGTCGAGAGTCAGTCAGTTTGCAAATGCCCTGAAAAAGCAGGGCATGAAAATGGGTGATCGCGTCGTCATCTATCTGCCTATGAGTATAGAAGCGGTAGTCGCCATGCAAGCCTGCGCACGACTGGGCTTGATACACTCGGTCGTATTTGGAGGTTTTTCAGCAAAAAGTCTGCAAGAGCGAATTCATGATGCTGGTGCACGACTGGTCATCACCTCTGATGGTCAGATGCGCGGTGGCAAAGCCATGGCGCTTAAGCCGGCTGTAGATGAAGCGCTCGCCATGGGCGGCTGCGATAGCATAGAAAAGGTAGTGGTATACCAGCGCACTGGTCAGCCAACAAATATGGCTGCGCAAGATATCTGGTGGCATGACTTTATTGCAGGTTGCGCTACCGAATGTGAGCCGGTATGGGTCAATGCTGAACATCCGCTATTTCTGCTTTATACCTCTGGTTCAACTGGCACACCCAAGGGTGTTCAGCATTCCTCAGCAGGTTACCTGCTACAAGCCCTGCTATCTGTGTTGTGGACATTTGATGCCAAGTCCCACGATGTCTTCTGGTGTACCGCGGATGTGGGCTGGATCACCGGGCATAGCTATGTTGCCTATGGTCCGCTGGCGGCTGGCCTTACACAGGTGATTTTTGAAGGCGTGCCGACCTATCCGGATGCCGGAAGATTCTGGCAGATGATAGAGCGCCACAATGTCAGCATCTTCTATACCGCGCCGACTGCGATTCGATCATTGATCAAACTGGGCCCGGATTTGCCAGCCAAATACGATCTTTCCAGTCTGCGCCTGCTTGGTTCGGTTGGTGAGCCTATCAATCCGGAAGCATGGATGTGGTACTACGAGCAGGTAGGTGGCAGCCGTTGCCCGATTGTTGATACATGGTGGCAGACGGAAACAGGCGCACATATGTTAACGCCGATGCCTGGCGCAACCGCCCTTAAGCCCGGATCATGCTGCCAGCCATTCCCCGGTGTGCAGTTGGCCGTGGTAGACGAGGCTGGCCATGAAATGGGCCCAGGTGAAGGCGGCGTTCTGGTGGTGAAAAAGCCTTGGCCTTCCATGATCCGTACCATCTGGAATAACCCGCAGCGTTATGAAGCCGGCTATTTTC
>CAYXMC010000163.1:2552-4495 GCA_964466095.1 uncultured Methylophilaceae bacterium
TGATTATCACGGAGCTTATCTGGCGGGTGATGGTGCACATCTGGATGAAGATGGTTATGTCTGGATCATGGGCCGTATTGATGATGTGTTGAATGTTTCTGGTCATAGGCTGGGTACTATGGAAATCGAATCTGCGCTGGTGGCCAATGGCATGGTGGCAGAGGCTGCCGTTGTTGGTAAACCGCACGACATCAAGGGCGAGGCTGTCGTGGCTTATGTCGTACTCAAAGGCAAGCTACCCGATTTGACCCAAGATCATGGCCGCGAATATGCGAAACAAACCGTTGCGCAATTACGCGATTGGGTTGGCAAGGAGATTGGCCCTATCGCCAAGCCGGATGAGATACGCTTCTGTGAGAATCTCCCCAAGACCCGTTCTGGCAAGATCATGCGCCGCTTGTTACGTTCGATCGCCAAGGGCGAAGAGATTACAGCCGACATTTCCACGCTGGACAATCCAGCCATCATTCAGCAATTAAGGCAGGTAGTATGAGTCAGTTAGTTAATCAATATCTTCAACTGGTGGAGCAACGCAAACTGGAAGGTTTGCCGCCGCTGGCACTGAATTACGAGCAGGTAGTTGAGCTTATTGAACTACTGAAGCAGCCTGCCAACGGCGATGCTGATTTGTTATTGCACCTGCTCTCTGACCGCACGCC
Organism: uncultured Methylophilaceae bacterium; assembly: GCA_964466095.1. GTDB lineage: Bacteria > Pseudomonadota > Gammaproteobacteria > Burkholderiales > Methylophilaceae > CAYXMC01. The sequence continues at coordinate 3,212 of CAYXMC010000163.1, forward strand.
TGCTGGTGTAGACCAATCAGCGTATGTGAAGGCAGCGTTTCTGGCAGACATTGCCAAGGGTGTAGCGGTATCACCACTGGTATCACCTGCCAAAGCAGTTGAATTACTCGGCACCATGCTCGGTGGCTACAACGTACAAGCCCTGGTAGAACTCCTCGATACCGACATCGCCCCTGAAGCCGTCAAAGCCCTCTCGCACACCACCCTCATGTTCGACGCCTTTCACGACGTACAAGAGAAATACAAAGCCGGTAACCCACACGCCAAGACACTGCTTGAATCCTGGGCTGCTGCTGAATGGTTCACCAACCGTCCCGCTTTGCCAGACACCATCACCTGTGTGGTCTTCAAAGTGCCCGGTGAAACCAATACCGATGACCTCTCACCAGCGCAAGAAGCCTGGTCTCGTCCTGACATCCCGCTGCATGCCAAAGCCATGCTCGTCAACAAGATGCCAGAAGGCCTCAACACGATTGCTGAACTCAAAGCCAAACACCCCGGTATCCCACTCGCCTATGTTGGTGATGTAGTCGGTACTGGTTCATCCCGTAAATCTGCCATCAACTCCGTACAATGGTGGATGGGTGAAGACATCCCCCACATCCCCAACAAACGTACTGGCGGTGTCGTCTTGGGCGGCAAGATCGCTCCTATCTTCTTCAACACCGCAGAAGACTCAGGTGCCTTACCTATCCAGTGCGATGTTGCTCAGATGAATATGGGTGACATCATCACCATCAAGCCTTATGAAGGCAAAGTATTCAAGAACAACCAACTCATCAGTAGCTTTGATTTAGCCCCACTCACCATTCCTGATGAAGTCAGAGCAGGGGGGCGTATCCCCCTCATCATCGGCCGTGGCCTCACTAGCAAAGCACGTGAAGCACTCGGACTTACTGCCACTGATCAGTTCATCAAACCGATCGCCCCTAAAGACACGGGCAAAGGTTACACACTCGCTCAGAAGATGGTCGGTCGTGCCTGTGGTCTACCAGAAGGCACCGGTGTGCGTCCTGGTACCTACTGCGAACCCAAAGCGACGACTGTCGGTAGCCAAGACACCACTGGTGGCATGACCAGAGACGAACTCAAAGAACTTGCCTGCCTAGGCTTCTCTGCAGACCTCGTCATGCAAAGCTTCTGTCATACCGCGGCTTACCCCAAGCCAGTCGATATCAAGCTGCAACACACCCTGCCTGAGTTCATGTCTAGCCGTGGTGGTGTTTCCTTGCGTCCTGGTGACGGTGTCATCCACTCCTGGCTCAACCGCTTGATATTGCCAGA
>CAYXMC010000164.1:0-4485 GCA_964466095.1 uncultured Methylophilaceae bacterium
CATTGCATGCGACCATCATCCAGCATATGCCAATGCCTTGCAGGGTGTTGCTCATGCGGGAGTATGGGTTCATCCATGCCAGCGGCCTAAATGTCAGTGTTTTCTTTCCATTTGTCTACGGTGTAGCGTTGCAGCTCGACGTCAGGCGACCAGAAATCTGCAGCCAATCCTGCTTTCATCTTCAGGTGTGCCATAAACATGGCAGGCTCTGGCAACTGCTCCCAAACCTGAGGCAGAAATGTGCTGCGGTGTGTGGCTGATCTGAAAATAAGGCCGTCAATATGTGGTCGCAACTGTCGCAACGCGTCTTTCTCGTCGGTAAAAGTCATTTCCACTGGTGGCGAGAGTAGAGATACTTCAAGCTCGATATCCGGATATTCATCTGCGCTTAATGGGGCAAAGCGTGGATCACGAAACGCAGCAGCAATAGCGTTTTCCTGTACATCCTGGCCTAGAGGTCGATACGCCTGTAGGCTGCCTATGCAGCCTCTTAGCTGGTCATTTAATTTCAGGGTGACAAAAGTCGCAGCATGCTCGCGCAACCAATCCGGAATCTGTGTCTGCTTCATGGCAAAGCCCAGTTTTTGTGCAATTACGTTGCGCGCTAGCGTCAGCAATATCTGCCCTTTTTCCGTCTGCATGTCTGGCCGCTTGATACCGTCCTCAGTAAAGGCAAACGAGGCATACCCCACTACACGATCCTTATTCCCGGCTGTATCTCCCGAGTTACGTACATCCAGCAGGTGCGGTCTCAGGCCTAGTTTACGGGCAAGCAGCATCAGGCCGTTGATGGGAGTACCGCCGCATGCCTGCTGGTGGCTGATTGGGTATTGCAGGTTGAGTATCGCATTCACCGTGCGTGTATCTATTTCTCTTGCTTGTTCGTAATTAAGGAAGTGCGATAGATCCGAGCTAATAACTATCAGGGTTTCAGGCCCGCCCCACAAGTGTTCGAGCACTTCTGCTATCTGCTCCGGGCTGGCCCGCCCTACAGCCAAAGGCAGGCATTTGAAATCAGCTAGCAAGGTTTGCAGGAATGGCAGGTGTACTTCCAGTGAGTGTTCCTTGGCATGTGCTTCAACACTCAGCGTCACTTGCGGCAGCTGGGCAATTTGTCCGGCTGCATCAAGATCTATGGCAACATTACCAAGCGGGGTCTCAAAAAAATCTGCGCCGGAAAGTGCAAGGCCGTTGACCGGCAGCCTGTGTGCCGGGCCCAAAATGACAACCCGCGTGATCTCATGCGCATAGGGCTTGAGTAGGGCATAAGCGTTGGCGGCGATCGCACCGGAATAAATATAGCCGGCATGGGGTGCAATCAGTACTTTTGGTCGGCTAGAGAGAGAAGGCGGCTTGGCAGCATCCAGCAATCGCAGCACATCCTGTTGCAGGATTTCCTGCTCAGCCGGGTAGAACATTCCGGCAACCGCTGCGGGGTGGATAGTCGCCATGCTAGCTCCTCAATGAATCACCATAATAGCAATTCATCAATGCGGATTTCAACGTAGTTGCAGTAGTAGCTTGCGGATAGGCGTCGGCAACGCTGCACCTAATGCATCTTCACGGTTTAGCCATATTTGTGAGGCTTCACGCGCATGTGGCAGTTGCTTGATGACTCGCAGCGGCTGTGGAGTGATGTGCAGCTTGAAATGGGTGAATGTATGCGTGAGCACTGGTAGCAGTGGCAATTTCTCAGTCTGCAACCCGAATCGTTGTTCGGCGATATGCTGCACATCATCGTCTGCACTGATTTCCGGCAGGCTCCATAAGCCTCCCCAGATGCCGCTGGGAGGCCGTTTTTCCAGCATGATTTCGTCACCGTGCAAAAAAAGCAGCATGGTGGTACAGCGTTCCGGGATCGTTTTCCGTGGCTTGGAGGCAGGCAGTTCTTTGGTACGATTTTGTTGATAAGCACCACAGCTACCTATCACCGGGCAATCGCTGCAGCGTGGCTTGCTGCGTGTGCAGAGTGTAGCGCCAAGGTCCATCAGCCCTTGGGTATAGGCCACCATATCGGTTTCCGGCAGTAAGGACTCTGCCAGTGACCATAGCTGCTTTTCCACTTTAGGTGCACTGGGCCAACCTTCGACTACAAAGTGTCTGGCTAGCACGCGCTTTACATTGCCATCCAGTATGGTTTGCACCTGATCAAACGCAAAAGAGGCAATTGCCGCTGCGGTAGAGCGTCCTATACCCCGCAGTTGTTGGATCTGTTCGAAATCGGTCGGGAAGCTGCCACCAAAATCATCCATGACCATCTGTGCGGCGTTATGCAGATTGCGTGCACGTGAGTAATAACCGAGGCCGCTCCAATATTGCAGCACTTCGTCTTGGGTGGCGCTGGCAAGGCTGGCAATATTGGGAAAGCGTTGCATGAATTTCTGGTAATAGCCGATCACTGCGCCTACCTGGGTTTGCTGTAACATGATCTCAGAAACCCAGATTGCATAAGGGTCGCGAGTGTTCTGCCAAGGAAGATCATGACGGCCATGCACCTTTTGCCATGCAATCAGTCTATGAGCAAAGTGCTGCATTAAAATGACCTGCAAAACAGAGGAAAAACCATGAAAAAACTCACCATCATGATGATCGCAATCGGGCTGGCATTAGCCGGCTGCCGTACCCTGCCGCCAGACCATGATCCACGAGGTCCTGGTAATAGTGAGAATGCACCTGGCCAGAACAAGGGTATGAAGGATGGTCCGGGTAAGAGTGAAAACGCGCCCGGACAGCAAAAAAAGAAAAACTCATACGGCTATTGATAGTTACCGGGCTTGCTCACAGGCCCAGTAGTTTGTTTAGCTTTTGCTTGGCCTTGTCTTCTGGGGTGGCCGGTTTTTGTGCCGGGGCAGTAGTAGCGGAGGTACTCTCTGTCTTTTTGCCACCGAGCAATGATTTGAGGGCATCTCCGCCTTTGATATTGCTGACACTATCCATGACTTTCTTCTGTGCCAAGGCAGCACCCATACTGGCAAAATCAATCGCGTAGCTTGGTTTGGCAAAGGTGCCGGTGAGTTTTACTGGCACTGTCAAACCATTCAGACTATCCAGATCGCCCCCGCCCTGACCTTTAAGCGTGGCGACGACAGTAGGCTTGGCAAGATAGTTAAGGGTTTCATTGGCGATATCGATATCGCCATTGCCAGTGATGCGGAACAGCGGTGCCTTCATGCTGAGGTCTTCGTTATGCGCAACCCCATTCTTGATCTGGAAGGTGGCGACCATTTCGCTGAAATCCGTCTTTTTGGATTTATCCCCTTCCACTTTGCTTTCAGATTTCAGCACATTCAGTTTGTCCTTCACGCCGCGTAGTGTGCCGGCAATATCAATGCCTTTTACCGCCCCATCTGCCAAGTTCACCCCGGCCGTGCCGTTCAGTGCTTTTTTCAGCGCACCTACAGTATTGCCTTGGGTGGTGATATCCACATTCAATGTGCCCTTGCCGCTTAACATATCGTTGTTGATGGCATCAGTCAGCAGTGGTCCAATCGCAATACCTGCCATGTTCTGCTTGAAGGCGATATTCGGCGTGCTTCTGGCATCCAGCTTCAGTGAGCCATTCATGCTGCCATCGTAAAGCTTGGCGGCCAGTGTCGGCATTTCTATCAAACCCTTATTAGCATCAAACTTGACCCGGACATCCGTGGTTTTGATATTGGCGACCTTGAGCCAGCCCACATGCAAATCGCCCTTGGCATTGATGACTTTCAAGCCACTGAGGTCGATAGGCGCATTGGGGTCAGCAGGCTTTGACTCGCTGGCTGGCTTGGCTGGTGACTTGGTGATGTATTTGTCAGCGTCCAGCTTGTCGATATCCAGATTGAGGTTGATGGCGGGCTGCGAAAAACCGGCCACAGCCACTGTGCCTTTCAGTTTGCTCTCATCCACAGCGATATTGAAATCGGTGTTGATGTTTTGCGCTTTCACATCGGCGTGTACATTGAAGTTGAAATCAGCCTTCATGCCGCCATTGGGAATGGCCGGGTCTTTAACATCGACACTGCCAGCAAGCTTGGGCAAGTCGAAGATCAGTTTTTCCAGATTACCACTGAAAGGCGAGGCGAACTTGCTCTCAACGCTGCGTGATCCCTGTTTCATGGACACATCGCCAGTGATGCCGCTGCTTTCCAGCTTGCTTGGCGAGCCCTTGATATCAGCCAGCATCAGTTTGGCTTTCAGGCTGTCGCTACCTTTTTCTTGGCTAATGTTGATCTGAGCTTCCTTGCCACTGACCACATCTTTCTGAACCACCAATTTGGGCGCAGCAATCTCAGCATTCAGTTTTGCTCCATCCAGATTACCGCTGAATACCAGTTTCAGGCTGTCTACCAGCAGCTCCATGTTTTCAGGCTTTGCATCTACATCGCCGGTCAGGCGGATATCGGCTTTGCTAATGGTGGCAAGATCGCCGTTGATATTGGCATCCAGTCCCTTGGCGACAAAATGCTTGGCTTCCGGGTCTGCCATGAAGTTGCCCTTGACCTT
>CAYXMC010000165.1:0-4460 GCA_964466095.1 uncultured Methylophilaceae bacterium
GTACCAATATCGGCTTCCAGGCTGCACTCAGCCGGCACCTCTTCTTCTGTGATAGTTGCGCCCGCCTGCAAGGCTGGCTCGGCACGCATGCCCCGTTCAGAAAGTACTGGAGGTAAGCCAACTTTGCGCAGTCTGATGAGTTTGGGTACAAACTCGGCCAGCGAAATAGGATTAGCAAGCACTTTGGTTTGATCCGGACGAATGACCTGTTCGCCAGAAAACTCACCCTGAACAATAGGCCATAACATTTCGAGGAAAGTACCCTTGGGTACTTTAGGCTCACCGCTTTTTGCATCCGCGCCAGCAGCACCCAGCAAATGCAAGGCACGCTCAGCGCGGGTAGCAGCGACATACAGCACACGTGCATCTTCATATGCTGCGCGCTCTTTTTCCAGCAGTTTCAGGTAATCATAAGGTGTCTGCTCTGCGCCTTGGCTACGCCCCTTGGGCACATAAGGTGCAGCAATCAGGCCAGTCTCGGCAGCGTCGTGATGATCCTGACCGTTTTCCATGGGCACTTCTTCCCACAGCAATAATGGCTGCTCATTACCGCCGGTTTTACGATCCAAACCCGGCAGAATCACGGTATCAAACTCCAGCCCTTTGGATTTATGGATGGTCATGAACTGCAAGCGCTCATCCGCCTTGGCATCGGGGGCGGCATAGAGCTTTTGCACTTCCATCGCCAACAATTCAGTCGAAAACTGACCGCTGCTTTCAAGTTGATCTATCCGTTCAAAAAACGCTTGCACATCCCGCACATCACCGGCATCCCACAAACAATCAGCCCCGCCCAGCATTAACCAGACACCATGTACCCAGCGGCTGGTGAATTGCCGCCCCTGATGCGCCAGCGCTTCTGTCATCACGCTACGCAGGTGTAGCAATCGCTGGCGGCCATCTTCAGACATCGCTTGCAAGCGCACTTCGTCATGCATTAACTGCCAGATGGTGCTGTATTTGTCTCCGGCGATCAGTGCATGGAGGTCATGCAAAGTCAGACCACACCAGGGCGCACGTAATATGGCCAGCCAGTTCACACGGTCTGCACGCTGGTGCAAGGCGTGGGTGAGTGACAGCAAATCCTGCACAATCTGTCGATTGGCCAGTTCCTCTATCTCCACCGCCTGAAAACTCAATTCTGGATGGTTGCTGCGAATCTCGGTCACCAGTGCACGCAGATGACTGCGAGCACGAACCAGCACTGCGATCTTACGTTGTGGATTTGCAGCCCATGTATCACGGATAATCTTGATGATCTGGCTGGCTTCGAGCTGACGCACATCACTGGAGGCTTCATCTACCTCAGCAGCCTCAGAGTCCGCAGCTTCTGGCTTGCCATTCAAGATAGGATGCAGGTAGACCCCGGCACCATCTTCATCTGGCTTGGTTGCGACAAATCGCCGGTAGCGGATAGCGCCTCTGCTGGCGCTGTCTGCTTCTGGAAACACTTGTGAAAATGCCTGATTAACCCAATCCACCACTGGCGGGCAAGAGCGGTTATTGCGCCATAGTTTGAGTGGCGTTAACGCCACATCACCTATGCCTTCAGCCGCCACACGCAGGAATAAGCCGACATTTGCCTTGCGGAAACGGTAGATAGACTGCATTGGGTCTCCCACCGCGAACAGAGTACGGCCATCGCCATGCTCCCAGCCTCGGGTAAGTGCACGTATCAGCTTGATCTGGGTTGGACTGGTGTCTTGAAACTCATCTACCAAAAGGTGCTGCACGCGATAATCCAATTTGAGCGCCAAATCTGTCGGCCGCCCATGTTCATCACCCAATGCCTGCAGCGAGCGTTGCGATATCTCGACAAAATCGACTTCACCATGCGCTTGAAAGACCAGCCACAACTCAGCGACAGCCATATTCAACAACTTGCCCAGCGTGCTGATGAGTTGCCATGCTTCATCATCGTGGCTGGCTCGTGGAAGTTGCCGCAGTCGAGCAATCGCAGCCTCGGCAGGCAGATCGCCCTGCAAGGTTTCCAGCAATCCAGTCAGCGCCTCTTTGTAAGGCTTGGCTTCATCGGTGGCGGGCAGACCCATATTTTTGTCCAGCCGTTTGCGGAAACTGCCAGATGCCGTCAGCAGCAGATCCGCCAACGCCTGCCATTCGCCCAGGCTTTCCATTTCTGCTGGCAATATATCCTGCCAATCAAGCAATCCACGGATACTGTTACTTATCTCCAGATTGCTTGCAGCATAACGGGCTATCGGCATCAGTATCTGCTGCCGCTCTGCCCCCAGATATCTGGCAGCGGCTCTAATGTCCTGCTCAATCATGTAAGCCAGCGCGGCTTCAGCAGCCTCTGCAGTGTTGCCAGCTTGCGTGTATTCCAGCCATTGGTCACGCCGTGCCAGCATATCCATCAGTAGCTGCTGCAGGCGATAACTATCATTATCAAAATAGGCCAAAACACTGGCAATTACCGAACCATATTGCGGGTCTTCCAGATTTTGCAGGGTACGACTCACCGCCTGCTGATAAAACACGCTGGCATCATCACGCACCCCCGGCTGAGTACCAAAGCGACTAAGCAAGGGCATTTGCCTAGCCAAGTTGGCGCTTAATGAGTCGATGGTGTAAATCCGCAGGCGTGCAGGTGAATCCAGCAGGTTCCAGCCCAGCTCGGCAGAGCGGGCCAGAGCCTGCTGTCCCAAGGCAAAAGTCTTCTGTTTATGTGTTTGCGGCGGAAGCTCACCCAGCGCTGCGAGTTCCAGGCTGCCCATAATGCGCGACTTCATTTCCGAAGCTGCCTTATTGGTAAAGGTAATGGCGATGATTTCTTCCGGCGCCTCTACCGTCTGCAACAACTTGAGGTAACGCTGGGTCAGCAGCTCGGTCTTGCCAGCACCAGCAGGCGCTTCAACAATGAATGAGGCCAAATCCAGTGCCCGCTCACGGCTTTGCAGGTCTTCTTGCAGAAAATCAGTGGCAGCCATATCACGCCCCTTCATGGGCAGCCCCTTCGCTACGCTCATACTGTAACTGGCGCTCAGGCAAACGCAGCAGTGGTAGGACCTCACAATATTCCAACTGCTTCTCGTCCTCAAAACGCACAGCCGCCACACCAGCTTTCAGCTCGGCAGCGATTGCATGGATAGCACCACGCCAATGGGTGACTAAAGCAGACCAATCCGGGAAATCATCCTCGGTAAATATCTTGCGTGCCTTTTTATCATTCAGCCCGGCTACCCCTTGCAATAACCCATCATCAGCAGCAATACCGGCAAAGCCATGCTCGGCCAGCCGTACACGGGCAAAACAGACAGCTGCCACTTCCACATCCTGCAGCACAAAAGCGGCATAGATCGGTAGTTGCGGCTCAGTCATGCGAACCTGTGCCCAATTACGAAAGTCCAGTGCGCGGCCAGTCTTGTAATCCATCACAGCCAAGCCACCATCATCGAGCGTGTCGATACGGTCAACAATCAGCTTGATGGCAATGCCATCGATCTCTACATCCTGCTCCAATTCGCAAGCCGTGACGGTAAATCCTTGCGGCCGCTGCATCTCAATATCCCTCAGCCAGGTGAGCACCAGTTTCTGTAGTCGCTCCTGCTCCAGCTTGATAAAGATTTCGGAAAAAACCTCGTCATGCGCCTGATTAAAAGCCGCCAACACGCTGATGCAGGCATCTCTGACGGCATCTTCTAACTCGACAGGCATCATCGCCTGCAAACTATCAGAACCACGCCCTTCCCAAAAACGCGCCAGCACAGCATGAACAAGGCTACCGCGTTCCATCACATCCAGCCCATCTACCGGTTCACGCAGTGCGCGCGCATGTAAACGGTATTGGTAAAAAGCCCATGCCGGGCAAATTGCCTGTGCACGCAGCAAGCCGGTTCCTCCGGCAACATGCTCGCCCGGCTGGACAGCAGGAGCTGTCGCATCCTCCAGCCATTCCAAGGTGTTATTAGCGCCAGCGGCAAGTTGTTCAGCCAGGGTTTGCAGTTGCGGCATCTCAACTACTGATGCCGGGATATCTTTCATCAAGGGGCTGATGCGCAATTCCCGCTCGCCATCTCGCCGTGCACTTGAAAAAATCACCTGGCGACCACTGCGCAGCAAACGCTGATGTATCGCCTGAGCATAAGCTGTCTGCACCTCATTGCTGGCATTGGGCGTGCCTGCCTGACGTTGCAAGCTCGCCGGGATCAAGGCATTGGTACGGGCGATTGGCGGCCAGACATGGTCATTCATGCCCATCACCCATACAGCATGCAGTGGCTCTGCCGAGGCTTCCAACATGCCCAGCACCTGCAAGGCAGGCAGTGTTTTTGATTCCACCTGAAAAATCTGTGCCTGCGCAAGCTGGGTCAGGCGCTGCAATGCTTGCTGGCAGTTGACTTTACCTAACAGAGAGTCAAATGCAGCCAGCGATTCCATGGCTTTATCTAGACTTTGTCTGGCCTGATATTCGTAGCTGGAAATGCTGCGTTCCCCCAGCC
>CAYXMC010000166.1:0-4442 GCA_964466095.1 uncultured Methylophilaceae bacterium
GCGCAGACCGAGCGCCGTTATGGCATGGAAAAACATAGTTTTAGTCCAGATGCCGTGAATATGCTGATGCGCTATTCATGGCCGGGCAATGTGCGCGAATTGCGCCACCAGATCAGCCGTGCAGTGCTTTTGAGTCGTGGCAACCAGATCACGGCTGATGACTTGGCTCTTCCTGTGCAAATGCCTCGAGAAACTCAAACCTTTAGCGCGCCAGTGGGACAGGTAACACTTGATTCCGCAGAGAAAATGCTAATAGAAAATTCACTCAAGCAAGCTGGTGGCAATGTCTCTGAAGCCGCACGCCAGCTTGGAATTACCCGTATGGCCATGCGTTACCGTATGGAAAAACATGGCATACGCGGCTAACTGACGAAGGCGGCAAGTGCCACCTTCGTGGTATCATTTCCGGGAATTTTTATACCTATCGTCCCCGGAGTTTTCATGAAAATCGGTACCCCTTTAAGCCCAAGTGCAACTCGCGTTATGCTGCTGGGCAGCGGTGAGTTGGGTAAAGAGGTCATCATCGCCTTGCAGCGTCTTGGTGTGGAAGTGATTGCCGTTGATCGCTATGAGAACGCACCAGGTCATCAAGTTGCACATCGTGCTTATTCAATTGATATGACTAATGCTGATGCCTTGCGCAAACTCATAGAGCAAGAGCGTCCGCATCTGATTGTCCCGGAAATTGAAGCCCTCAATACGCTGCTGTTGGCCGAGATTGAAGCGCAAGGCTTGGCACGAGTGATCCCTACAGTTAAGGCCGTGCAGTTGACCATGAATCGCGAAGGCATACGCCGTCTAGCTGCAGAGGAATTGGGGCTACCTACATCTCCTTATGCGTTTGCCAAATCTCAAGCTGAATTACAGCAGGCGATCGATGGTGGCATCGGCTATCCCTGTTTTGTCAAACCTACCATGTCGTCCTCGGGTAAAGGGCAATCCCGTATTACTGCGCCCGATCAGGTAGCTGCAGCCTGGGATTATGCAGCCAGTGCTGGTCGAGTCAATCAAGGTGTCGTCATTGTGGAAGGTCAGATTGATTTCGATTATGAGATTACCTTGCTGACCATACGCGCAAAAAACCCCGAAGGTGAGACAGTGACCCATTTCTGCGAGCCGATAGGCCACGTTCAGGAGAAGGGCGACTATGTTGAAAGTTGGCAGCCACAAGCCATGAACCCGGTCGCACTGAAAGAATCACAGCGGATTGCAAAAGCCGTGACCGATAGTCTGGGCGGCTTGGGCCTATTTGGAGTGGAGTTGTTTATCAAGGGTGAAAAGGTATGGTTCTCTGAAGTCAGCCCACGGCCGCACGATACTGGCATGGTGACTATGGCCAGCCAGCGTTTTAATGAATTCGAATTGCATGCCCGCGCCATACTGGGCCTGCCTGTAGACACAAGCATGCGTGCGCCAGGTGCAAGTGCGGTGATTTATGGTGGTATTGAGAGTAGGAATCTCAGCTTTGAAGGCGTCGACAAGGCTTTGGCCGTGCCGGAGGCTGATATTCGCCTGTTCGGCAAGCCTGAGTCTTTTGTGCGCCGTCGCATGGGTGTAGCACTGGCCAGTGGCAAAGATACGGATGAGGCAAGACAACGCGCCAAGCTAGCCTCCAGCCTTGTCAAACCAGTTGCCGAGTAATGGTTGAGAGCATGATAGACAAGATTGAAGAGGCAGGTTCCAGCAAGCAGACGTTTTTTGAGGTGCTGGGTGGTACAGAGCGCATCAGGGCTCTGGTCGAGCGTTTTTACGATGTCATGGATAGCGACCCTAAGGCTGCAGGCATCCGTGCCATGCATCAACCAGACCTGACCGAGGCTAGAGAGAAATTATTCATGTTTCTTACCGGCTGGACTGGTGGTCCGCAGATATATATCGAGCGCTACGGTCACCCTATGTTGCGTCGGCGTCATTTGCCGTTTTCAATCGGTGCTTCTGAACGCGATCAGTGGATGTATTGCATGATACGCGCCATGCATGACATAGGTGTTGAGGAACCTGTGATGGTGAAATTGGCAGATGCATTATGGGGCGTTGCTGATTTCATGCGCAATCGCCCTGAACAACAGCAGGCTTGAGCCTGCTATCTCTTCTTATTTTCTGTTTAATCCACCCAGTAATGCTGCCACTTCGCCCTTGGGTTTGCCTGAAGCACTGCCACGTTTGACAGGCTCTGCTGCATTGGCAGATGGCTCATAAGGTTTGTAGAACCAGGCATCTTCTGCAGATGCAGGTTTCTTGGGTTTGCTGTACTGGCTGCTAGCCCCGTGTGCGGGCGCTGGTGTTGATGCTCGGCCAGAAGATGCACTGAATTTTTCCTTGGAAATCTCACGCTTGATCAGTTTTTCGATTTCCTTCAGGTATTTTTCTTCATCCGGTGATACCAGTGAAATTGCGATGCCAGAGGCCCCGGCACGACCGGTACGGCCGATACGGTGTACATAATCTTCTGGCGCGCTTGGGATTTCGTAATTAATGACCATAGGCAGTTGGTCGATATCCAGACCGCGGGCGGCAACATCTGTCGCTACCAAAGCTGCAACTTTGCCTTGTTTGAATGCATCGAGTGCTTGCATGCGTTCAAGCTGACTCTTGTCACCGTGAATCGCATCAGCAGCAATCCCTTCCCGCACCAGCTGGCGGGCCAGGCGGCTAGCAGTCAGCTTGGTCTTGGTAAAGACAATCACTTGCTTGGCGTCTTCACCGCGTAACAAGTTAGCCAGCAGATTGTGTTTGGCATCCTGGTTAACCAGATAAACTTTTTGTGTGACGTTATCATTGGTGGCATTGCTACGAGCCACTTCCACCAGTGTCGGGTTGGTGAGAAAGTCATCTGCCAGCTTCTTGATTTCATTGGAGAAGGTGGCAGAGAACATGAGGTTCTGGCGCTGCTTGGGCAGCAAAGCCAGAATACGCTTGAGGTCGGGCATGAAGCCCATGTCCAGCATACGGTCAGCTTCGTCCAGCACCAACACCTGAACCTGATTCAGTTGCACGGTCCGCTGTTCCACATGGTCCAGCAGGCGGCCTGGTGTTGCCACCAGCACTTCAACACCGCGCATCAGGCTCGGTGTTTGGGTTTTGATATCGACACCACCAAATACCACCAGAGAACGTAGATTGGTGTATTTGGCGTAGACCTTGACGCTTTCCTCGACCTGAATCGCCAGTTCCCGTGTCGGCGCCAAAATCAGCGCACGTACCGGGTGGCGGGCAGGAGAGGCGCTTGTATTGGCTTGTGGTAACAGCTTCTGCAACAGCGGCAGGGAAAAGGCAGCGGTCTTGCCGGTGCCTGTTTGCGCGCCAGCCATCAGGTCTATGCCTTCCAGCGCAAGCGGAATGGCTTTGGCCTGAATTGGCGTTGGCTGCGTGTAACCAAACTCGGTCAGCGCCTTCATTAATTCGGGCGCTAATCCCAATGCATCAAAGTTGGTGGTGTCGATAGTCAATTAGAAACCCCGTTGAGGTCTTTGTTCACGATTAAAAGAAGGCTTCTTTTCGCCGGCAAAACGATCACGGTTGCCATTGGCAGAATTGCGCTGGCCTTGACCTTCACGCTTGCCAGCCCATTGGCCGCCGTTGTTGTTGCCACGTTCGTTGCGATCGCCGAATTGACGTTGCGCGCCATTGCCACGGTCATTGGCAGCGCGGTCACCAAATGTGCGATTCTCGTTGCGACGGCCAGCGTTTTCATTACGACTGCCAAAGCCTTCGTTATTGCTGCGGCCCTTATAGCCACCGCCATTGTTGTTCTTGAAGTTACCCTTGCGGCCAGGCTTGTCGCCATTAGCTTTAGGCATAGGGCGCTTGGGTTCAAAACCTTCAATTACGGAAATATCCAGTCTGTGGCCGGTGAATTGCTCAATCTTGCGCAGTTGGTGGCGATCAGCAAAAGATGCAAAGGAAACAGCAACGCCAGTATTGCCAGCACGGCCAGTACGACCGATACGGTGTACATAATCTTCGGCAAACTTCGGCAGGTCGTAGTTGATAACGTGTGTGATGCCATGCACGTCGATACCACGAGCAGCTACGTCAGTAGCAACCAATACTTTCACATCGCCGTGACGTAATTTGGTCAATGTGCGGTTGCGTGCGCCCTGAGTCATGTCACCATGTAATGCTGCAGTCTTGTGACCGGCGGCATAGAGATCTTCTGCCAGCAAGTCTGCGTGTTTCTTGGTGGAGGTAAATACGATGACCTGATTTACCTCAGGAGCAATCAAGAGATGCTCCAGCAGTTTGTTCTTGTGTGCCATGTCGTCTACAAAGTGCAGACGTTGTTCGATGTTGGCGTGTTTTTCCTTTTGTGCTGCGACCTGAATGGTCTTCGGGTTGCGCAAGAGTTTGGTGGCAAAGCTACCAATGACGCCGTCCAGTGTGGCCGAGAACAGGAGAGTCTGACGATCTGGAGTGAGCTGGTTGCAGATGCGTTCTACATC
>CAYXMC010000167.1:0-4436 GCA_964466095.1 uncultured Methylophilaceae bacterium
AAAAGCGCGCAACCTGCTGCGGCACGCCCATGCCAATGGCGAGAATGCGATCAGCGAGGATGAAGGTTACTACCTGCCCGCCGCTATCAAGGCCTGTGATCATGGCGTAGCACGCACGCACCTGATCTGCAGGCACACCGATGGCGCCATTTTGCAGGAGCTATTCACTCATGACGGCATCGGCACCATGGTTACCGAGATGCCGCTTGAGTCCATGCGCCAGGCCGAGATTGGTGATGTCGGTGCACTGCTGCAACTGATCGAGCCGCTAGAAGCAGAAGGCATACTGGTGCGTCGTGGCCGTGAGAGGCTTGAAATGGAGATCGACCATTTTTATCTCATGGAACACGACAACCGCGTGATTGGCTGTGCCGCGCTGTACTGTTTTGCCGAGGACAAAACGGCGGAATTGGCCTGCGTAGCGATTGCCTCCAATTTTCGTGGTGGGGGTCGTGGTGACAGGTTGTTGGCCTATTGCGAAGAGCAAGCCCGCGCCAAAGGCCTGAAATCATTATTCGTGCTCACTACACGCACTGAACACTGGTTTCTGGAACGCGGCTTTGTTGAGCGCGATATCGACGCCCTGCCCTCAGAACGGCAAAAACTTTACAACTTGCAGCGCCGCTCCAAAGTACTGGTGAAGAAAATTTAAATAAATATATGAGCTACCCGACTACACGCTTTGAACTGGGAAATGTCAGCCTGCAAAGTGGCGAGACTTTGCCCGATGCCTGGCTGACCTATGCCACATGGGGCAAGCTTAACGCTGCCGGGGACAACTGCATCCTGTTCCCCACTTATTACACCGGCACGCATGATTCCAATGCCCGACTCATCAGCACCGGGCGTGCACTGGATCCAGACAAGTGGTTTATTGTCGTGCCCAACCTGATTGGCAACGGACAGTCCATCTCCCCCAGTCACGGCTTGGCTGGCAGCTTTCCACAAGTCAGCGTGTACGACAATGTTGTATGCCAGAAGCGCCTGCTGGATGCTCTGGGCGTACGCTCTATCAGACTGGCTCTGGGCTGGTCTATGGGCGCATTGCAAAGTTGGCATTGGGCAGTGTTGTATCCAGAGATAGTGAAAAATCTGCTGCCGATTTGTGGCGCCAGCCGTTGCTGGCCATATAACCGCATGTTTCTGCAAGGTGTACGCGCAGCCTTGCAAGCCGACCAGACTTTTGCCGGTGGGTTCTATAAAAGCCCGCCAGTGGCTGGTCTCAAAGCCTTTGGCCGCGCCTATGCACCATGGGCCTATTCAGCTGCGTTTTTCCGCGAGCAGCGCTATCGCGAAATCGGCTTTGATTCAGAAGAAGCTCTGCTCAAGGATTGGGAAGACGACCACCTAAGCTGGGATGCAAACAACTTGCTCGCCAAGCTGCAGACTTGGGAAAGTGCCGATGTTAGCGCCCACCCACTCTTTGGTGGTGATCTGACAAAGGCGCTGAGCCGGGTCAAAGCCAGAACCATCCTCATGCCCTGCGATACAGACCAGTACTTCACGCTTGAAGAAAACCGTCTGGAAGCTGATCTGACTGCCGGCGCTGAGCTTCGCCCCATCATCTCCTCAGCTGGCCATTGCGCAGGCGCCCCAAACCGGTTCAAACAAGAAACCGCCATGATTGAAGAAGCCATATGCGAGCTACTGAGTGATTGAAGCATCTGCAACTGATACAGAAAATACAATACCTTTCTGTATATATTTCAGGCTAAGATGCTTGTTATCGTGATTGTGTAAATAACAATAGCCAGCATCATGCAAGCCATCAAAAAACCATCACTTCTCGTACTATTGCTTTATCCATTTCTGTATTTTCTGGCTGTCAGGCTGTCTTTCAGCTTCAGCACGACGCCAGAAGGTGCTGTCATCATCTGGATACCCAACGCCATATTTCTGGCCCTCCTGCTCTACTATCAGGGGCAGCGCTATTGGGCTTTTGCAGTGCTGACGATGCTGGCTGAAATTTCAGGGGATATTGCTCTGTTCAGCCTTAAACAATCTGTGATACTCGGTCTGTGTAATATTTCGGAAGTCACAATCGCCTATCTACTGATGCGACATCTCCGAATAGCGTCCGAGATGTCGCGCCTGCAAGACCTGAGCAAATTTCTGCTGGCAGGGCCAATGTTCAGCTCATTGCTGGGTGGTTTCATGGGTGCGCTCACCCTCCAATATCTGGTCAGCAATCATGAAAGCTATCTCTCCATGGTTCGTATCTGGTGGTTCGGTGACGGCCTTGGGCTGATGCTCTTCACACCTCTGATACTCTTGGCACTTCACCACTCATACAAGCGATTGAATATCCAATTGAGACCTGCGGACTGGATGATAGCCGTCATCAGCATTGCCACAGGCGGACTGATACTATGCCTGCATCATGGACTGACTGACCACTTTGCGATCACACCATTACTTTTGCTGCCCTGTATGCTCTATTTTGCAACCAGAACCAACCTGTTCTGGACATCTTTGCTGGTCGCTAGTATCTCTTTAATTATTGCCTACCTTGTCGGTCACGGCACCCTTCTGTTTGGTGAGGTAGATATTTACATCGAAATTATCCGCACCCAGGAATTCATTTTCATACTGACAACCATGTGCATGGGCCTGGCAGCGCTGCTACAAAAAATACGCATGCATGAATATGAGCTAGAACAACGTGTAGCAGAGCGCACTCAAGCGCTGGAAAAGGCAAATCAGCGACTGGCCAATCTGGCCCGCACAGATGATCTCACCGGACTTAACAATCGGCGTGCTTTTTTTGAGCTGGCGGAACAAGAAATGGCAAGATGCATGCGTTACGAGCGCCCGCTCACGCTCATCATGCTGGATGTTGATCACTTCAAGGCAATCAACGATACGCATGGTCATGCAGTAGGTGATGCCGTGCTAATACACATAGCAGAAGTCTTGAGGGAAAGCGCACGCATCAGTGATATCTTTGCTCGATACGGTGGTGAGGAGTTCGTGATTCTGGCCCCGGAGACCGACCGCGAAGCTGCCCATAATCTGGCCGAGCGTATCCGCTCAAGACTGGAACAACAGCCTACTATAGTCAACGGCCAAGACTATCCGGTGACAGTCAGTCTGGGGCTAGCTTTCCTCAGCAATCACCCCAATCTGGAAAAACTGTTATTAGAAGCAGACCAGGCACTCTACCGGGCCAAAGCGAATGGCCGCAATCGTATTGAGCAATCTGTGCAAGAATAGGTAAATGCGACAAAACCGCAAACTTTGGTGAGATATCCTTGAATGAGCCAAGCACGCGAGCATCTGTTAGCCACTCCCAATGATCAAGGCTTCAAGCAGCTTGAAGTCACCATGCTTTTTGCTGATCTGCGCGGCTTCACAGCTATCTCTTCGGAATACCCGGCCGATATCGTCATTGATATGCTTAACCGGTTTTTTGCCACCATGTCCGACGTAGTCATGAATCACGGCGGCACTGTGGACAAGTTCATGGGCGACTCCATCATGGCAACCTTTGGGGCTCCGCAAAGCTCAGGTAACGATGTGCGGCAGGCCATTGTGTGTGCAGTACAGATGCAAATTGCCATGGATGCCATCAATCAGACCAATCTGACCATGAATTTGCCTTCTCTTTATATGGGCATAGGCATCAATACCGGCGTAGTGATGGCTGGCAATCTCGGCTCGCCCAGACATCAGGAGTACACCGTGATTGGCGACAGCGTGAATCTGGCTTCACGCATAGAATCATTCAGTCTGCGCGGACAGATACTGCTTGGCGAAAGCACCTATCATGCGGCCCGTGATTTCATCAAGACTGGCGAGCCCATCAACATCTTTGCCAAAGGTAAACCTGCCCCGGTGGAAGTGCGCGAGGTGCTTGCCATTCCATCACTGCAACTGCAGGTACCCAACCGCGATATGCGCCGAAGCCAGCGCGTCAAAGTGCAGCTGCCTTTCACCTTCCAAACGATATCGAACAAGATTGTCTCGTCCGAAATCCATCACGGTACGATCAAGGATATGGGCTATCACGGCGTACGTGCACTCAGCACTTCGCCACTCAAAGCCTTCGACGACATCAAACTGGGTCTGGATCTGACCTTGATAGGCTATAAAGCCGCAGACATCTACGCCAAGGTGTTACGTGTCAGCGAGCATGAGGGGGTTTATCAGGCAGCGATCGAATTTACTTCGATCACGGTACAAAATGAATTGAATATTCGCCAGTTTGTGCAGATGCTATTACAGGGCTGCGAAAAAGCCTCTAGCTGATTTCAGCAATCAGCTAGAACAATCCTGTCACACGCCCCTGCTCATCAATATCAATACGGCTGGCGCATGGTTCTTTTGGCAAGCCTGGCATGGTCATGATGTCGTCGCAGATCATCACAATAAATTCCGCCCCCGCACTCAACCGCACCGCACGTATAGTCACGATATGACCGCTGGGCGCACCGCGT
>CAYXMC010000168.1:0-4430 GCA_964466095.1 uncultured Methylophilaceae bacterium
GTGCCGGCCGCTGGTGGTGGGAAGACCCTACTTCCAAGGAATGCGGCTTGCACGTTAAAAAATAACTTTATCGACCTAACCATATGACCACCCCAATGAAAAAAACTCTCAGTCATCTTGACTGGCTGGAAGCAGAAGCTATTCATATTCTGCGTGAAGTTGCAGGCCAGTGCTCCAACCCTGTACTGCTGTTTTCTGGCGGCAAGGATTCGCTGTGCATCCTGCGTCTGGCTGAAAAAGCCTTTCGCCCCGGCCGCTTTCCGTTTCCTTTGATGCATATCGATACTGGCCATAATTATCAGGAAGTTGTTAATTTCCGTGACCAGCGCGCAAGCGAATTGGGAGAACGCCTGATTGTGCGTTCGGTAGAAGACTCCATGAAACGCGGAACTGTCGTACTGAAGACACCGGACGAGCCGCGAAACAAACACCAGTCTGTTACATTACTAGAAGCAATTGAAGAGTTTGGCTTTGATTGCTGTATTGGTGGTGCCCGGCGTGATGAGGAAAAAGCACGCGCCAAGGAACGTATCATGAGTTTCCGTGACGAGTTCGGCCAGTGGGACCCCAAAAATCAGCGTCCGGAACTTTGGAATCTCTATAACGCACGCTCTCACAAAGGCGAAAACATCCGTGCTTTCCCAATATCCAATTGGACTGAAATGGATGTTTGGCAATACATAGAGCGAGAAAAGCTGGAATTGCCCAGTATCTACTTTGCCCACCAGCGCGACGTGGTGATGCGCAATGGTGCCATCTTCCCGGTCAATGTCCCCTTAGCCAGCGGTGAAGTGATCAATCAGCCCAAGGCCAACGAAGAAGTCATCAATATGCAAGTACGGTTCAGAACCGTGGGCGATATTACATGTACCGCGCCCGTTCCATCCGATGCTGATAATGTCAGTAAGATCGTACTGGAAACTGCGACAACCACAATAACCGAGCGCGGCGCTACACGCCTTGATGACCAGACCTCTGATGCCTCTATGGAGCAGCGTAAGAAAGAGGGCTATTTCTGAAATGAGCACTATGAATACACAACACAACGACTCCCTGCTCCGCTTTATGACCTGTGGTAGCGTGGATGATGGCAAGAGCACGCTGATTGGTCGCCTGCTATACGATACAAAGACTATCTTGGCCGACACATTGACCCAAATAGAAAAGACTTCCAAGAAGCGTGGTATGGAAGCTGTAGACCTTTCCCTGCTTACTGATGGGTTGCAAGCTGAACGCGAGCAAGGCATCACTATTGATGTTGCCTACCGCTACTTCAGCACCGGCACTCGCAAATACATCATTGCCGATGCACCCGGTCACGAGCAGTACACAAGAAATATGGTAACAGCCGCCTCTACCGCCAACCTTGCCATCATCCTGATTGATGCGCGCAAAGGCGTACTGACTCAAACTCGCCGCCACTCTTATCTGGCACATCTGGTTGGTATTCCTCACATTGTGGTGGCCATCAACAAGATGGACCTGGTGGACTATGACCAGACTGTCTACGAAAAAATTAAGGCGGATTACCTAGCCTTTGCCGAGCAGATCGGACTGCAACGCGATGGCCATGATATTCAGTTCGTTCCACTCTCAGCCCTTAACGGTGACATGTTGGTAGACCGTGGTGAAGCCATGCCATGGTATAACGGACCGACCATGCTGGAGATTCTTGAAGCCGCACCTGCCGCCCATTCTGAACAGAATGAAGACTTCCGCTTTCCAGTGCAGTTCGTCTGCCGCCCGCATGCCTCCGACGATCCCGAATTGCATGATTTCCGTGGGTTTATGGGTCGGGTCGAATCTGGTGAAGTCTCTGTTGGTGACAGTGTTACCGTGCTGCCAAACGGCCTAAGTTCTAAGGTAAAAGCCATTCAACTCGGTAACGAACAATTGCAAACTGCAATTACCGAGCAGTCTGTCACCCTGCTGTTGGAAGATGAAATCGACACCTCACGTGGTGACATGATCGTCAAAACAGGTCAGGCACCAGAACCAGTCAAACAGATCGAAGCTTTTGTCTGCTGGTTATCTGAGTCACCGCTCTCCCCTGCCCGCACATACATCGTGCGCCACACCACACGTGAATCCAAGGCCAAGGTTGGCAGTATCAGCTACAAGGTAGACGTCAACACGCTGGAACAGCAGGAAACCCAAGGCTTATCCATGAACGACATTGCCCGGATCAGCTTCAAGTTGGCACAACCATTGATGGTTGACCCTTATACACGCAACCGTGCCACCGGGGCCTTTATCATCGTTGATGAAAGCACGAATAACACGGTTGGCGCCGGCATGATTGTGTAGCGATTTTTAAACTGTTAAAAATCCATTAAAATAACGCCTTGAATCAACAAGGCATGAATGAGGAAATTAAAATGACTTATGTGGTAACTGAAAACTGCATTCAATGTAAATACACAGACTGCGTAGACGTATGCCCTGTTGATTGCTTTGTAGAAGGCCCCAACTTTCTGGCCATCAATCCTGATGAGTGTATCGATTGCACTCTCTGTGTAGCGGAATGTCCTGCCGAAGCAATTTTTGCAGAAGATGATGTGCCGGCAGATCAGCAAGAGTTTATTGCACTGAACGCGCGCCTTGCACAGGTATGGCCAGCAATTACTGCCCGTAAGGATCCACTACCGGATGCTGATGCCAATAATGGTCGCGCAGGCAAACTAGCAGAATTAGTTGAATAATTCTTCTAGTGCTCAAATAAAAAAGGAGGCATAAGCCTCCTTTTTTATTTGCAGCAACAGCTAGAGCTTCACTCCTTGCGCCAAACTTTGCTGCTACTTGCACAAAAACAAGCAATGATTAGATAAGCCAGCATAGCAAAGGCTAGTTCTAATGGATGATGCCACACTAACGGGATAACCATCCCCGCAGAAACCGTCGATAAAAGCATCTGTATAAATGCCTGAGCGGATGCGGCAGTACCACGCAACTTGGGCATCCGGTCTAATGCTGCAATCGACAAGATTGGAAGCACCAGCGCCATTCCGATGTTATAGAGGGCAATAGGTGCAATATTGAGCAATACACTGGCCGGTAAAAATGTGCAAACCAGAATATTTAACAATACAGCAGCAGCCATCCACGCATACCCAAAGCGGATAATACGGTGGGATGGATATTTTCCTGCCACATGGCGAGCCAGATAAGAGCCGAACACCATTCCACAAACAGTTGGAATGAACATGTAGCCAAACTGGTGTTCATTCAACCCAAGATGCTCAATCAGGAATACCGGCGATGCAAGCACATAAAGAAAAAAGCCTGCAAAATTGGCTCCAACAGCAAAAACCAGTCTATTGAACTCGGCATCACCGAATACCTGCTTATATCCCTTTAGGACCTGCCCCGCTGATAAGTTAACGCGCTTTTCGATAGGTACAGTTTCTGGCAATACAATTTGGGCCGCAATCAGAGAGACTAGCGCGTATAAAAACAGGAAAATAAAAATTGCCTGCCAATGTATGCCCAGCAGCACGCCGCCAATGACCGGGGCAACAGCAGGTGCCAGACCAAACAGCATTTGCACTTGTGCCATGACCCGCTGTGCAGCAACACCTTCAAATAAGTCCCGCACCATCGCTCGCGCAACGACATTACCCGCTCCACCCGATATTCCCTGCAAGGCCCTGAAGAACCAGAGCGTTTCCACATTGGGGGCAAAGGCACAACCTACGGAAGCTAGCGCAAACACTCCTAGCCCCCATTTGATAGCACTGATACGGCCTATTGCATCAGAAATCGCACCATGCCACAAAGTCATCAAAGCGTACGGTAAAAGATAGAATGTCAGACTTTGCTGTAATTCCAACGTGGTCCCGCCCAATGCTGTAGCAAGCGCAGGAAATGCAGGAAGGTAGGTATCAATCGCAAATGGCGCCAATGCTGCTAGTGCAGCCAGAACGCCAGAAATAAGCCACGGAGATTTATGATGATGGTGCATAGAAAACGACTAAACTGTCAGGTTCAAAGCACCGTTTTCACCTATCGACAGGTTCGCTTTTGCCGGGTCGGAGTTATGCACGGCAAGCAGGTTAATGCCCATTGGATAAAGCGAGTATCCAAGTTCTGTCAGGAATTTTGTCACTGCCGTCTTGTCTGTTTTGATAATCTCTACCGTCAGCATGGGCTTGCAACGTGCGATTGTCTCTTTGGCCCCCTCTAATACATCAACCTCCATGCCTTCTACATCGATCTTCATGAGGTCCACACGAGGCAATTCAAAGGAGTCGATACTCAACATATTGACGGTTTGTGTACCGGAATCAGAATAATCGATAGTCTGACCGATAAATTCATTACCTTGCTTTTGCTTTAACTCAAGGCTGCCGAAACTGGCTGGCTTAAGGTAATCAGGTACCGGTATTTTGATCTTGCCACACTCACTACCTAGTGCAGCCCAGTGGGCTGTG
>CAYXMC010000169.1:0-4414 GCA_964466095.1 uncultured Methylophilaceae bacterium
ACGGCATTGCCTTCCAGACCAACATCCTGGCACTGAACGCCGCGGTGGAAGCTGCCCGTGCCGGTGAGCAAGGCCGTGGTTTTGCGGTGGTAGCCGGTGAAGTGCGCAATCTGGCACAACGCTCGGCCAGTGCTGCCAAAGAGATCAAAGAGTTGATCAACGATTCCGTGAACAAGACTGCCGAAGGCACCAAGCAGGTTGAGACTGCAGGCAAAACCATGGAAGAAATTGTGGCCTCAGTCAAACGCGTTTCCGACATTATTGGTGAGATTGCCGCTGCCTCAATGGAACAAAGTGCGGGCATTGCCCAAGTGAACGATGCGGTAATGCGCATGGACGACATGACGCAACAAAACACTGCGCTGGTAGAAGAGGCTGCTGCCGCAGCCGAATCGCTGATGGAGCAATCCGAACAGCTATTTGATGCCGTCAGTGTCTTTGTACTGGACGAGAGTGCTGAAAGTTTCCAGCAAAACCGTCTGGTGGCCAATTACTAAGCCCAGGCTCTAACTGATGCCCTGCGATTGCCGGGCTGACCCAATCAAGCAGAATGAGATTGACCCATGCTAAATGAAAAACAGGATGACCGTGAATTTGAGTTCACCTCCCACGACTTTGCGCGGGTACGTAAACTGATTTACCAGCACGCAGGGATTTCATTATCCGAAGCCAAGACAGATATGGTCTACAGCCGGATTGGCCGCCGTTTACGCACTGTTGGACTATATTCCTTCAAGGAGTATCTGGACAAGCTGGAGCAGGAAGACAGTCCCTCAGAATGGGAGGCTTTCACCAATGCACTCACGACCAACCTCACCTCGTTTTTCCGTGAGGAGCACCATTTTCCTATCTTGGCCGAGCATATTGCCAATCTGCGCGGGCCCATCAAGATCTGGTGTTCTGCTGCCTCAACTGGTGAAGAACCTTACACCATAGCCATGACTGCCTGCGAAGCTTTCGGCACGATGAAACCACCGGTAGAAATTATTGCCACTGACATCGACACCAATGTCTTAGCCACTGCCTCACGCGGGGTCTACCCTTTGGACAGAGTCAGCAAGCTGTCAGATACCCGCAAGAAGCAGTTTTTTCTGCGGGGCTCAGGCAAGCAGGAAGGTTCGGTCAAGGTACGTCAGGAATTACGCAATC
The DNA here is from genome assembly GCA_964466095.1 of uncultured Methylophilaceae bacterium. Taxonomy (GTDB): domain Bacteria; phylum Pseudomonadota; class Gammaproteobacteria; order Burkholderiales; family Methylophilaceae; genus CAYXMC01. Next base: position 1,150 of record CAYXMC010000169.1, read on the forward strand.
TCATCACTTTTCAGCAGCTCAATCTGCTCGCTGATGAGTGGCCACTGAAAGAGCCGTTTGATGCGATCTTCTGCCGTAATGTGATGATCTACTTCGACAAACCGACACAGGCCAAGATACTTAGCCATTTTGTACCACTAATGAAGCCACATGCCCTGCTGTTTGCCGGACACTCCGAGAACTTCATGTATGTATCCAACGCATTCAAACTGCGTGGCAAGACTGTCTATGAGCTGAACCAAGGCTCAACTGCTCGCCTTAGTGCGATGAAATCGAGAGAGACAATATCATGAGCATGCTAGAAGAAGAAATCTCGACCACACTCTATTACGACCGCACGTTTGATTGTGAAGCTGCCAAAATCGGCCCCGGTGAATACTATTACACCGACCAGAACATGCTGATTGTCACCGTGCTCGGCTCCTGTGTCTCTGCCTGCATACGTGATGTCAAAAGCGGCATAGGCGGCATGAACCACTTCATGCTGCCCGATGGTGGCAGTGCAGACAAAGATAGCCCGGTCTCAGAATCCATGCGCTACGGCACCTACGCCATGGAAGTGCTGATCAACCAATTATTGAAGAACGGTGCCCGCCGCGAGAATCTGGAAGCCAAGATATTTGGTGGCGGTAACGTACTGCGCAGTTTCACTGCCATGAACGTCGGTGAGCGCAATGCCGCATTCGTCAAAAGATTCCTCACAGAAGAGCGCATCAGGGTCACAGGTGAAGACCTCAATGACATTTATCCGCGCAAGGTTTACTTCTTCCCCAAGACCGGCAAAGTGCTGGTGAAAAAGCTTAAGCAGCTCAACAACTACACACTGATCAAGCGCGAAGAAACTTACGCCAACCGCCTGAAGACCGACACCGTTGGTGGCGAGGTAGAACTGTTCTAAAAAAAGCAACAACACCAAGAAAAACGGAAGAGATGAGTCATGAAAATCAAAGTGCTGGTAATAGACGACTCGGCATTGATACGCAGTTTGCTGACTGAGATTATCAACAGCCATCACGACATGCAGGTAGTGGCCACTGCGCCAGACCCGCTGATCGCGCGCGATCTGATCAAGCTGCATAACCCGGATGTCCTGACATTAGATGTGGAAATGCCCAAGATGGATGGCCTGGATTTTCTGGAGCGCCTAATGCGCTTGCGCCCCATGCCTGTGGTGATGGTGTCCACGCTCACTGAACGCGGCTCCGAGATCACCATGCGTGCGCTGGAACTGGGGGCGATTGATTTTGTGACCAAGCCTAAAATGGCCATCACCGAAGGCATACGCGAATACGCGGAGCTGATTGCCGACAAAATACGTGCTGCCGCCCAAGCCAAGATCGGCATCAATAGGCCCGCCAAATCTATAGCACCAGTTGTTGCCAGCGCACTGCGCAACCCGCTGATCAGTAGTGAGAAACTGATTATTCTGGGCGCCTCCACCGGGGGCACTGAAGCCATCAAATCATTCCTGATGGAAATGCCCTCAGATTGTCCGGGCATCCTCATTACCCAACATATGCCTGCAGGCTTTACCAAATCGTTCGCTAACCGGCTTGATTCACTCTGTCAGATCTCAGTCAAAGAAGCCGAAGGTGGTGAACGCGTATTGCCGGGCCACGCCTATATCGCGCCTGGTGACAAGCATCTGATGTTAGCTAGAAGTGGTGCCAATTATGTGACCCAATTAGACGATGGCCCACCGGTCAACCGCCACAAGCCATCGGTTGACGTACTTTTCCGGTCTGCTGCACAAAATGCAGGCAAAAACGCGATAGGCGTCATTCTCACCGGTATGGGCAAGGATGGCGCAGTGTGTATGCGGGAAATGAAAGAGGCCGGTGCCTACAACTTTGCACAGAACGAAGAAAGCTGCGTGGTCTATGGCATGCCGAAAGAAGCCGTAGCCCAGGGTGGCGTGGATGAAATACTGCATCTGAAAGATATGCCGTCCCGCGTGCTGCACTATCTGATGACTCACAGCGAGCGAGCACTGCGAGTTTAATCAGTCGATATAAAGCAGATTTTCCGTATTCATCCAGCCTTAAGCTTAGCAAATCGCCGCCGATAATAAAGATAAGACCCTATTTGTAGGGATTTAATCGCAAATCCCTATGACTGTAATTATTAATGGAGTAAGGCATGGCTAACCCAAATACCAAATTTCTCGTTGTCGATGATTTCTCGACCATGCGTAGAATTGTTCGTAACCTGTTAAAAGAATTGGGCTACACCAATGTTGACGAGGCAGAAGACGGCGCTATCGCATTGAATAAACTCAAGGGCGGTGGTTTTGAGTTCGTTGTCTCTGACTGGAATATGCCCAATATGGATGGTTTAACGATGCTACAACAAATTCGCGCTGATCCTGCAATCGCGAATCTGCCGGTACTGATGGTGACAGCAGAAGCCAAGAAAGAAAACATTATTGCGGCAGCGCAGGCTGGCGCCAATGGCTATATCGTTAAACCATTCACCGCGGCAACCTTGGATGAAAAACTGGGCAAGATTTTCGAGAAACTTGAAAAAGCCGGAGCATAAAAATGAAAAAGGCACACGCTGCAGCGGAGGCAGAGATTATGCCTATCGTGCACACTAATGAGGAAATGCTGAACCGCATCGGGCATGTCACCCGCAACCTGCACGACAGCCTGCGTGCTCTTGGTTTTGACAAAATACTGGAACAGGTCGCCACCGAGATTCCCGATGCCCGTGATCGTTTGAATTATGTGGCAAAAATGACCGAGCAGGCGGCAGAACGTGTGCTCAATGCCACCGATGTTGCCACCCCACTACAGGCCGAGCTTGCCACGCAAGCAAGTAGCTTGGAAGAGCACTGGAACAAAGTACTCGAAGTGCCCTCTCTCAAGCGCGAATACAATGCCGCCGCTGAAAAAACCCTGGAGTTTCTGGCGCTCACCAACAAGAACACGGCTGAAACCAAAGCACTCCTGATGGAAATCATGATGGCACAGGATTTTCAGGACCTGACTGGTCAGGTCATCAAAAAGATCACCTCTTTGGCACAAGAACTTGAGCAGCAACTGGTACAGGTGCTCATCGATTTCTCCCCAGCCATCCCCAAAAAAGAAGCGGGAGAAGGCCTGATGAACGGCCCGCAGATCGACCCGGATAACACCGTGGATGTGGTCGCATCGCAGGAACAGGTAGACGATCTGCTTGATAGCTTAGGTTTCTAAAGCTTATACGATTCAAAGAATTAAGGCGTTTTAATAGCGTTTATCCAACCATTGCCTATGGTTAACTC
>CAYXMC010000170.1:0-4347 GCA_964466095.1 uncultured Methylophilaceae bacterium
TAAGAGGACAGATGCCCTGAGAGGCAATATCCATGCGCCTCTCAGGGCATGCATGTTTAAATTTTTAGAATCAGACGCCAGCAGAATGTGCTTGCTGGTCGGCATGATACGAACTGCGCACCATAGGCCCACACGCTGCATGCGTGAAACCCATCTCCAGCGCTTGTTGTTCAAACCATGTGAATCTCTCTGGCGTGACAAACCGCACAACCGGCAAGTGGTGCTGGCTGGGTTGCAGGTATTGGCCCAGCGTCAGCATGGTGACGCCATGAGCACGTAAATCTTTCATTACCTCAAGTATCTCTTCGTCCGTTTCGCCCAGGCCGAGCATGAGGCCGGATTTGGTGGGGACTTCCGGGTGAACCTCGCCAAACACTTTGAGCAGGTTCAGTGAGTTCTGGTAATCGGAACCGGGTCTCGCCTGCTTGTAGAGCCGCGGCACGGTTTCCAGATTATGGTTCATGACATCGGGCGGGGCTTGGGTCAGTATCTCCATGGCGCGATCCAAGCGGCCACGGAAATCGGGCACCAGTATTTCTACCTTGATGTGTGGGGATTGGGCGCGCACTTCACGTATGCAATCGACAAAGTGCTGGGCACCGCCATCACGCAGGTCATCGCGATCTACGCTGGTGATGACGACATATTTCAGACGCATCTGGGCAATGGTGCGCGCTAAATTGGTGGGTTCGTTGGCATCCGGTGGCAGCGGTTTGCCGTGGGCAACATCGCAGAAAGGGCAACGGCGGGTGCAGATATCACCAAGAATCATGAAAGTGGCGGTGCCGCCGCTGAAGCATTCGCCGATATTGGGGCAGCTGGCTTCTTCACAGACGGTGTGCAGGTTGTTATCTCGCAGTACTTGCTTGATCTCTTGAAAGCGCGCGGAATCGGGCACTTTCATGCGTATCCATTCCGGCTTGCGCATGGCGGGTTGCGGCACGATCTTGATGGGGATGCGCGCGGTCTTTTCGGCGCTGGTTTCCTTGACGCCGGCAACTTTACGCGCGGGTGTTGTGGTCTCACTCATGAGCTAGTGATTTCCTAATAAATCAGTCAGGTATTTTAACAGCTTTGCGGCCACTTCATCTTGCGGCAGTTGGATACCGAGGTTTTTCAGCTGTGTCACTTCCATGCCGCGATAACCGCAGGGGTCGATAGCCAGAAAGGGCGACAAGTCCATGTCTACATTGAGCGATAGGCCGTGATAGCAGCACTGGTTCTTTAAGCGTAGCCCTAGTGAGGCTATCTTTTTCTGGTCGACATAAACGCCTGGCGCATCAGACCGGGCAACCGCGGCAATGTTGAATTCTGCCAATAACTGGATGATGGCGTTTTCCATGGCATCTACCAGTTTGCGTACATTCCAGCCCTTGCGCTTGAGGTCTACCAGCAGGTAGATCACGATCTGGCCGGGGCCGTGGTAGGTGATCTTGCCGCCGCGGTCGGTGAGCACAACAGGGATATCGGCTCTGGACGGGTGGCGCACATCCTTGCGATTTAAGCCTAGCGTATAAACAGGGTCATGCTCTGTTAACCAGATTTCATCAGGTGTTTCAGCCGTGCGCGCTGCGGTGAATTGCTGCATGGCATGCCAGGTATGCTCATAGCCAGTATGGCCGAGCTGGCGGATGATGATGTTAGAGGACAAACTTGACCGCAGGATGCGAGGTAAGCGCGCGGTAAATGTTGTCCAGCTGTTGCTTGGAAGTCACATAGACCGTGCAGGTCAGGCTGATATATTTACCGCCACTGCTGGCGCGCATTTCGACGCGTGTTGCATCGAAATCGGTTTGATGCTGGCGGATTACCTCGACGATGCTGGTAGCAAAGTCGTCATGGGTTGCACCCATGACCTTGATGGGGAAGTCGCAGGGGAATTCGATCAGCGTTTCTTCCGGCTTGATCGCATCTTCCTGTTCGGTCGGGTGATTGCGTTTCTGGTCTGTCATGGTGTTCCTTTGTCAGTGTGTGCCGGCGTGCCGCATCACCTGATTCTTGTAATCTTGATATAGCTGATACATGCGATGGAAGATGGGGCCGGGTTGCCCATTTCCAATAGGCTTGCCATCCATCTGCACAATCGCCAGCACTTCCTTGGTGGATGAAGTCATCCATAGCTCATCGGCAGCGCGTATGCGTGCCTCTTCAAAATAACCGATATTCACCGGAATCTGGTTGGCGGCTGCCAGCTCCAGTATCAGGTCGTATGTAATGCCGGGCAGCATGTGTTTGTCTTTGGGCGGGGCTAGTATCACGCCTTTTTCTACCGCAAAGATATTGCTGGCGGCACCCTCGGTCAGCATGCCATCGCGGAACATCACGGTTTCCACACAACCGGCATCCACCGCCATTTGCCGCATCAGCACATTGGGCAGCAGTGAGATAGCCTTGATATCACATCTGTCCCAGCGGATATCAGGCTGGCTGATGACGCTGATACCCTGCGCTACTTGCGCGGCAGTGGGAGTAATCAGTGGATAGCTCAACATGAACACTGTGGGTGTGGATACCTTGGGAAAGGCATGGTCGCGGGGGGCTGGCCCCCGGGTCACGTGCAGGTAAAGTGATTGATCGTTGTTGCCGGCTACGGTATTGCGGGCTACCAGTTCATTCACCAACGCTGCCCATTTTTCCAGCGGGTAAGGGTTGTTGATACGCAATGCAGTCAGGCTGTTGCTCAGGCGCTGCAGGTGTTCCTGCAAGCGGAAAGGCAGGCCGGAATAAACCGGAATCACCTCATAGACGCCATCACCAAAGATAAAGCCGCGATCCAGCACCGGAACGCGCGCTTCTTCTATCGGTAGAAACTGGTCGTTGAGATAGACAATCTGCTGCATGGGCTGGTTTATTCGAACATCAGCTTGATGCTGTCTACCATGCGGCCAAAGATGCCTGCGACAGGCACAGCCTTGGCGGCTACCAGTTTGCGTTCATCAATCAGCTTGTCATCCAGCGTGAACTGGATAGTGCCTATCTCCTGACCATTGCTGATAGGTGCCAGCAGTGGCTGCTTGCTGGTGACCTTGGCCTTCACGCGGGCATATTCGCCCTTGGGCAGGGTGATGAAAAGGTCTTTGCTGACGGTAGCAGCAATGGTGTTGTCGCTGCCCTTCCAAACTTTCAGTGTGTTGATGGTTTGGCCGCGCTTGTAGACCAGCTTGGATTCATAGAACTGGAAGCCGTAGTTGAGCAGCTTCTGGCTTTCAGTAGCGCGTGCGTTGTCTGTTGGCGCACCAAGTATTACAGAGATCATGCGGCTGTCGCCACGCTTGGCCGAGGAGATCAGGCAATAACCAGCAGCTGCGGTATGGCCGGTTTTCATGCCATCGACGAATGGGTCCAGCCAGAGCAGGCGGTTGCGGTTGTTCTGTGTGATCTTGTTGTAAGTGAATTCCTTGATGGCGTAAAGACGCTTGTATTCTTCCGGAAAGTCCTCAATCAAGGCGCTGGCCAGCAAAGAGAGGTCATACGCGGTGGTGTAGTGCTGCGGGTCTGGCAGGCCAGTGGCATTCATGAAATGCGTGTTTTTCATGCCCAGACGTGCGGCTTCTTTGTTCATCATGTCGGCAAAGCGTGGCTCACTGCCAGCAATGCCTTCAGCAAGTGCAACGCTGGCATCATTGCCGGAGATGATGATCATGCCGTGCAGCAATTCATCGACAGTGACGATGGATTTTGGGTCGATGAACATGCATGAGCCCTTGCCGCCGCCGCAACCTGTGCCACCGCCTTTCCATGCGAATTCACTCACAGGTAGCGTTTGCGTCAGTTGCAAATGACCATTTTTAACTGCCTTGAATGTGAGATAAGCCGTCATCAGCTTGGTGAGAGAGGCAGGCTCAACTCGCTCATTGGCAGCTTGCTCGGCAATGACATCCCCGCTATTGAAATCTCTAAGGACAAAAGCTTTAACAGCCAGCGGAGGCGCTGGCGGGATATCTGCGGCCAGTGTAGTCAGGCTGAAAGTAAGGGCAAATAAAAATGATAATAAACGCATGGTTCTCTTTTGCTTGGGTTACGGAATATGGACGATGACAGGTTTGACGTTAAGCGCCGGGCCAATTTTTTTGCTGGCAGCTTCGGCTTCGGCGCGGGTGGCGAATGGCCCGATACGCACCTTGTAGACATCAGCATTATACCAGCTGAAGGCAGACGTACTGCCGTTGAGGCCTTGCTGCTGGATTTTCTGCACCAGATTTTCTGCATTGGTTTTACCCTTGAAAGCAGCTACCTGTACATAATCACCGCTGGCCATATCGCTGGATGTGGCTGCCGGTGATGCTATCGTCGTAGCAGGTGTTAGTGGGGGTTCAATGACTGCTGGTGGGGCTACCGGTTTTTCTG
>CAYXMC010000171.1:0-4334 GCA_964466095.1 uncultured Methylophilaceae bacterium
CAGCGCTGGCAGCTTCCATGTAGTCATCGTAGTTGCCCGGATACACTGTCAGCTTGCCGTAGTCCATATCGCAGGTGTGTGTGCAGACCTGATTTAGGAAGTGGCGATCGTGGGAGATGATGATCATGGTGCAGTTGCGGTTGTTAAGCACATCTTCCAGCCAGCGGATGGTGTTGATATCAAGGTTGTTGGTGGGTTCGTCCAGCAGCAGGATATCTGGATTGGCGAACAGCGCCTGTGCTAGCAGCACACGCAGCTTCCAGCCTGGTGCAACAGCGCTCATCAGGCCATTGTGCTGTTCTGTAGGGATGCCAACGCCTAGCAGCAGTTCGCCGGCGCGGGCTTCTGCCGTGTAGCCATCGTATTCAGCAAATACGCTTTCTAACTCGGCGGCGCGCATATAGTCTTCTTCAGTGGCTTCCGGGTTCATGTAGATTGCATTCTTTTCTACATTGGCTTTCCACATTTCTTCATGACCCATCATCACAACATCCAGCACGCGCTGGTCTTCGTAAGCAAACTGATCTTGCTTCAGGAATGCCATGCGTTCGTTGCTGTCGATGGTGACATTGCCGGCTGTAGGTTCCAGTACACCGGCGAGGATTTTCATGTAGGTAGATTTACCGCAACCGTTAGCGCCAATCAGGCCATAACGGTTGCCGTCACCGAATTTGACGGAGACGTTTTCAAACAGTGGCTTGGCGCCAAACTGCATGGTGATATTGTTGGAAATCAGCATCTGAACTTTCTTGAATCTTGGATTGGATGTTTAAAACTTGTCCGTGATGACCACTTCATTCATCGGCAATTGACCACCGCGTGGCCAGGCTTCCTTGATGCCTTTACCCACGACGACGAACATGGCTGGCGTGTGGTCTTCCGGCAGGTTTAGCAATTCTGTAACTGCATCGAAATCAAAGCCGTCCATTGGGCATGTGTCATAGCCCATTTCCTGAGCTGCCAGCATCAGTGTCATAGCGGCCATACCGCATGAGCGCATGGCTTCGTCGCGCTGTGCTTGATCATTGCCCTGATAATATTGGCCGATTGCCGGCACCAGAAAATCTTGTATAGCTTGAGGAGCGTTTTTCCAATATCGTTCTGGTTGCTTGGCCCAGGCCTTAAGGTCTGCCGTCAGCACAATCAGCAAAGAGGCATCGGTAACTTGCGCCTGGTCCCAACTGGCAGCGCGAACCTGCTTGCGTAGCTCTTTATCCTTAACGACAACAAAGCGCCAATTCTGGATATTGAAAGCAGTGGGGGAGAGCATGGCCAGAGAAAGTAGCTTTTCAATCTCAGCATCTGTCATGCTGTGTTCAGGATCATAAGCCTTGATGGAGCGGCGTTTTTCTATCGCGGTGGATACATTCATGTAATTCAATCTCTCAATAATCAATATTTAATATTTCTAATATCAGGTTACCCGCCGGGCGTACCCAAGTGACACTGTCGCCAACCTTATGGCCTATCAGTGCATTAGCCAGCGGTGAAACCCAACTTACCTTGTTGTGAGCAATATCTGCTTCATCTTCACCGACAATACGAAAGGTATGTGAGTTGCCTTCTTCGTCCTGGACTTCTACTTTTGCACCAAATAAGACGGTTTCACGTGATTGCTTATGCGGGTCAACCAGAATGGCATTTTCAAGCCGGGTCTGAAAATAGCGTAGATCGCGGCTAACAATTGCTAAGCGCTGCTGGGCAACAGGGTCGTCCTTACGCGGGGAAAGCTGAGAACGCTCATACTCAAGATTGCTGGCGTGCTGCTGCAACTGATGCATACCGGCAGGCGTGACATAGTTGGGATGCGGGCTGACAGGGCGCTCCGGCACATCAGTGCCGGCGTGCTCCAGATCATCTTCTTTTACAAATCCGCGACTCATTCCCACTCAATCGTTGCTGGTGGTTTGCCGGAGATGTCGTAAACCACACGATTAATGCCACGCACCTCATTGATGATGCGGTTGGAGACGCGACCAAGCAAGCTATATGGTAGTTCTGCCCAGTGTGCGGTCATGAAGTCGCTAGTAATGACGGCACGTAGCGAAACAACGTAATCATATGTGCGGCCATCGCCCATCACACCTACGGATTTTACCGGCAGGAAAACAGTGAATGCCTGGCTAGTGAGGTCGTACCAGCTTTTGCCGGTTTTTTCATCTATGGTATTGCGCAGCTCTTCGATGAAAATTGCGTCAGCCAGACGTAACAAATCGGCAAATTCTTTTTTAACTGCACCGAGAATTCGCACCCCAAGACCAGGGCCGGGGAAGGGGTGGCGATAGACCATATCGTGCGGCAGTCCAAGGGCCACGCCCAGCTCACGTACTTCATCCTTAAATAGGTCGCGCAGTGGTTCCAGCAGCTTCAGGCCCAAAGTTTCGGGCAGGCCGCCCACGTTGTGGTGACTCTTGATGGTCACAGCCTTTTTGGATTTTGCGCCGCCAGATTCAATCACATCCGGGTAAATCGTGCCTTGTGCCAGCCATTTGGCATTGGAGAGTTTTTTGGCTTCTGCCTGAAATACCTCTACGAACTCCTTGCCGATAATCTTGCGCTTGGCCTCTGGGTCGCTGACTCCCTCCAGCTTGCCCATGAACTGTTCGGTTGCATCCACGTGGATGACTTTGGCATGCAGGCGACCGGCAAACATTTCCATCACCATCTTGCCTTCGTTCAGGCGCAATAGGCCGTGGTCTACGAATACACAAGTCAGCTGATCGCCAATCGCGCGGTGAATCAGTGCTGCTGCAACGCTGGAATCCACACCACCGGAAAGGCCGAGAATCACTTCTTCATTGCCTACTTGCGCGCGGATTTTCTCGACTGCCTCTGCGATGTAGTCGCCCATAATCCAATCCGCTTTTGTCTGGCAGATACCCAGAACAAAGCGCTCCAGTATGGCTTTGCCTTGTTTGGTGTGAGTCACTTCGGGGTGAAACTGCACTGCATAGAATTTGCGGTCTTCATCCGCCATCGCAGCAATCGGCGTGGTTTCGTTGCTGGCAATCACTTTGAATCCCGGGGGCAGTTCGGTCACCTTGTCACCATGGCTCATCCAGACTTCAAGCAGGCCGTGCCCCTCAGCATTGGTGCTGTCTTGAATGTCCTTGAACAGGGCCGAGTGGCCACGGGCACGAACCTCGGCAAAGCCGAATTCCCTTTTCTGACCGGCTTCTACCTTGCCCCCTAATTGTTGCGCCATGGTCTGCATACCATAACATATGCCCAGCACTGGGATGCCCAAGTCAAATACGGCTTGTGGTGCCTTGTCGGTTTCTTCTTCATATACGCTGGCATGGCTACCTGAGAGGATGATGCCGCTGGCAGCGAAATCGCGTACGAACTGGTCTGAAACATCACAGGGATGAATTTCACAATAAACATGTGCTTCACGCACGCGGCGGGCGATCAACTGTGTGACCTGGGAGCCAAAATCAAGAATCAGGATTTTTTGGTGTGCCATTTTTCTCAGCCAATAAATAACGAAGGGCAAACGACTTTAATCCGAGATTAAAGCGGTTTGCCCGACTAAGTTATTAAATATTAATCAATATGGTAATTCGGTGCTTCTTTGGTAATCTGCACATCATGGACGTGAGACTCACGCATGCCAGCTGCGGTGATCTGCACAAACTCAGCCTTGTTGCGCATTTCCTCAATCGTGCTGCAGCCTACATAACCCATGGAGGCACGCAAGCCGCCCATTAGCTGGTGAATGACGGCGAGCACACTGCCCTTGTAAGGAACGCGGCCTTCAATACCTTCCGGCACCAGTTTGTCGGCATTGCCTTCGTTGTCCTGAAAATAGCGGTCGCTGGAGCCTTTTTGCATGGCACCCACTGAACCCATGCCACGGTATGACTTGTAAGAGCGGCCTTGGAACAGTTCGATTTCCCCCGGAGCTTCTTCAGTACCCGCAAACATACCACCCAGCATAACGGAATAAGCACCGGCAGCGATCGCCTTGGAAATATCACCAGAATAACGGATGCCGCCATCAGCGATAAACGGTACACCAGTGCCTTCGAGGGCAGCAGCAACGTTGGCAACTGCACTGATCTGAGGTACGCCAACACCAGCAACGATACGGGTGGTACATATAGAACCGGGCCCTATACCAACCTTAACCCCATCTGCACCGGCGTCAACTAATGCTTTAGCGGCAGCGGCCGTGGCAATATTGCCACCAATGACCTGTACTTGTGGAAAATGTTTTTTGACCCAAGTCACGCGATCCAGCACGCCTTGAGAATGGCCGTGGGCAGTATCTACTACAATCGCATCCACGCCAGCTTCTACCAGTGCAGCTACGCGGTCTTCAGTGCCTTCAC
>CAYXMC010000172.1:0-4330 GCA_964466095.1 uncultured Methylophilaceae bacterium
GGGTCGCGATATGGGCTTTGATGGCAAATCACTGGTTCACCCGTTCCAGCTGCCGTATTCAAATGATGCCTACACTCCCAAGCCGATAGAAGTACAACTGGCCAAGGAAGTGATCGAAGCACTAAGCGCAGCCAATGCTGCCGGACGCGGCACTGTGGTGGTCAACGGCAAACTGGTGGAACATCACCACGTTACTGCGGCCAAGCGTTTGCTTGTGTTGAGTGAAATGATCAGCGAACTGGAAAAAGACCATGACTGAACGCCAAAAACAAGCTGGGCAGGGTCGTTATTTTGAAGACTTCAGACTGGGCGAGCTGATACAGCACCCCACACCGCGCACGATCACTGAAGGTGATGCGGCAATCTACCTTGCGCTCACAGGCTCCCGCCATATTGTGCACTGCGCACAACCGGTGGCGCATGCGCTCGGCTATCAGCAGCAAACCATAGATGACTTGCTGGCATTCCATATTGCCTTTGGCAAGACAGTGCCGGATATCTCGGTTAATGCCGTTGCCAATCTCGGCTATGCCGAAGTGCGGTTCAACCACCCAGTCTATGCAGGCGACACATTGAGCACACGCTCCACAGTGATAGGCCTCAAACAAAATGCCTCCGGCAAGACCGGTATCGTCTATGTACGCTCGGTTTCTACCAATCAGGACAACAAGGAAGTACTGTCCTGGGCACGTTGGGTGATGGTGCACAAGCGCGACCCGCAATCACCCGCACCAGAGACCGTTGTCCCGACACTAAGCCAGACAGTTGCAGCGGAAGATTTGCCCGTGCATGCCGGACTGGACGCTCAAGATTTTGATACCACCGTCACCGGCTCTGACAGATTGTGGGACGATTATGCCGTGGGTGAGCGCATCAACCACCCGGCGGGCATGACCGTGGATGAAAGCGATCACACACTGGCCACCAAGCTATACCAGAACAACGCCCGACTGCATTTTGACGACCTCATGATGAAGGAGACCAACTTTGGTCGCCGCCTCATGTATGGGGGTCATGTCATCTCTGTCTGCCGAGCGCTTAGCTACGATGGGCTGGAGAATGCAATCACGATAGCCGCCATCAATGCTGGTACTCATTGCAACCCAAGTTTTGGCGGCGATACCTTTTATTGCTGGACAGAAGTGCTTGAAAAGTGGGCGCTGCCCGGTCGTAGTGATCTCGGCGCCTTGCGCCTGCGTATGGTCGGCCTGAGAAACCAGCCTGCTGCAAGCCTGGGCAGCAGCCACATGGAATTGCAGGGCAAACAGCAGTATCACCCGAATGTCGTGCTTGACCTCGACTATACGGTACTGATGCCGCGCAGAACATCCAAAAACCAAGGTAACAAGGAATAAATATGAGCCAAGCGGTGCATCCTAGCCAAGCCCTTTTTGATGGCGAACGCGCATTTCCCATCATCCCCACCTGCGAGCACTTTGCAGGCAGCGAGAAGCTGATCCTCAAGGCATTGCAGTTGCAGGATACGCTGGGGCCAATTTTCGATATCACCTGTGATTGCGAAGACGGAGCAGCAGCTGGTACTGAAAAAGAACATGCAGAGATGATCGTGCGTGTACTGAGCTCTGAAGCCAACAAGCACAAGATGGCTGGCGCCCGTATCCATGATTACACGCATAGCGCATGGCGTCAGGATGTAGATATTCTGGTCGGCGGCTTGGGCAATATCATCAGCTATATCACGATCCCCAAGTCGACCAATACAGCGCAAGTCGCCGAGATGATTGCTTATATCCAGCAAGTAGCTAAAAAGCACAACATCAGCCGCGAGATCCCCGTGCACGTGTTGATCGAGACCCATGGCGCACTGCGTGATGTACACCAAATTGCGACTTTGCCTTGGCTGCAGGTGCTGGATTTCGGCCTGATGGATTTCGTAAGCGGCCATCATGGTGCTATCCCCGCCCAAGCCATGCGCAGCCCCGGCCAGTTTGAACACAAGCTATTAGCGCGCGCGAAGACAGAAGTGGTTGCCGCAGCTCTGGCTAACGGCGTAGTGCCGGCACATAACGTGACGCTAGATCTCAAGAACGTGGAAGTCACACAATCTGACGCCTCACGTGCCCGTAATGAATTCGGCTTTCTGCGGATGTGGAGTATCTACCCGACCCAAATCAGCGCGATTGTGGATGCCATGAAGCCGGATTACAGCGAAGTGGCAGATGCCGCCAATATCCTACTGGCTGCCCAGCAAGCGGAATGGGGACCTATCCAGTATGCCGGTGAACTTCATGATCGTGCGACTTACCGCTACTTCTGGGAGTTGTTGCAGAAGGCCAAAAAGACTGGTGTTGCCATGCCGGAAGCCGCCGAAAAAGCTTTTTTCCAGGAATAAATGATGAGTAAAAATCTGACAGCAGGGGCCAAATTCCGTCTGGCCGTCGAGCAGGAACATCCTTTGCAGGTTATAGGCGCTATTAACGCCTACCATGCAAGACTCGCCACCAGCGTGGGTTACAAAGCACTTTATATCTCTGGTGGTGGCGTGGCTGCAGGCTCTTTAGGTTTGCCCGACCTCGGCATCTCCACCATGGAAGATGTGCTGACCGATGTAGAGCGCATTACCAACGTGACCGAGTTGCCAGTATTAGTAGATATCGACACCGGATTTGGCGGCGCTTTCAATATCGCCCGCACCATCAAGGCCATGATCAAGGCTGGCGCTGGCGCTGTGCATATTGAAGATCAGGTGCAAGCCAAGCGCTGCGGCCACCGCCCTAACAAAGCCATCGTTTCGCAAAGCGAAATGGTGGACCGTGTCAAAGCGGCCGTGGACGCCAAGACCGATGACAGTTTTGTCATCATGGCGCGTACCGATGCCTTGGCCGTGGAAGGACTGCAATCAGCTATAGACCGCGCCTGTGCGTGTGTTGAGGCCGGCGCTGACATGATCTTCCCGGAAGCCATGACTGAGCTTGGCATGTACAAACAGTTTGCCAATGCCGTAAAAGTGCCCGTGCTGGCCAATATCACCGAGTTCGGCAGTACGCCCTTGTTCACCGTGGAAGAGCTTGCCAGCGCAGATGTAAGTCTGGTGCTGTATCCACTTTCCGCATTCCGCGCCATGAACCAGGCCGCGCTCAAGGTATATGAAGCGGTTCGCCGCGATGGCACCCAGAAGAATGTGGTGGATCTGATGCAGACACGTAATGATCTTTATCAGTATCTTGATTACCACGCCTATGAAACCAAGCTGGATCAACTATTCAGCAGCGAAAGCAAAACACAGAAATAAATCTGGCGATAAACCAAGCCAGCGCATTTTGAGGAGATGACCATGAACGCACCAGTCACTGAAGTCAAAAAGAAAAAAGGCGTAGCGCTGGCAGGAGTAGCAGCCGGCACCACCGCCATTTGTACCGTAGGCCATAGCGGCAATGATCTGCATTATCGTGGCTATGACATTCTGGAACTGGCTGCTCAAGCCACGTTTGAGGAAGTCGCCTACCTCCTGATCCACGGTGAACTGCCCAACAAGGCTCAACTTGCTGCCTACCACGCAAAGCTCAAAAAACTGCGCGGCCTGCCAGCAGCACTGAAGACCGTGCTGGAGCAGATCCCTGCCAATGCGCACCCAATGGATGTGATGCGCACTGCGTGTTCTACACTGGGTACATTGGAGATGGAAGCTGCTGACCACAATGCCGGTGGCGCCCGTGACATTGCCGACCGCCTGATTTCTAGTTTCGGCTCCATGTTGCTCTACTGGTACCACTACAGCCACAACGGCAAGCGTGTAGAAGTGGAAACCGACGATGACTCCATCGCCGCACATTTTCTGCATGTGCTGCATGGCAAAGCACCTTCCGAGTTACACATTCAGGCCATGAACGCCTCGCTGGTGCTGTATGCCGAGCATGAGTTCAATGCTTCTACCTTCACAGCTCGCGTAGTAGCAGGCACATTGGCTGACATCTATTCCGCCATCACCGGTGCGATAGGTGCGCTGAGCGGCCCCAAGCACGGTGGCGCTAATGAAGCGGCCATGGAGATCATTCAGCGTTACAAGACGCCAGATGAAGCAGAAGCCGACATCATGCGGCGCATGGCTCTGAAAGAAATCATCATCGGTTTCGGTCACCCGGTTTATACCATCTCAGACCCACGCAATGTCGCCATCAAGGAAGTCTCACGCAAGCTATGTGAGGACGGCGGCAATATGAATTTGTTCAATATCTCTGACCGTATCGAGCAAGTGATGTGGCGCGAGAAAAAGATGTTCCCCAATCTCGATTGGTACAGCGCGTCCAGCTATCACATGATGGGCATCCCCACGGGCATGTTCACACCAATTTTCGTGATCTCCCGCACC
>CAYXMC010000173.1:0-4328 GCA_964466095.1 uncultured Methylophilaceae bacterium
GCCGCCAAACCCGAGTCTTCATTGGTATGCAGAGCAGGCCAGAAAGGCACATGGATATTGGCTTGCAGGGTATGCTTGCAAATCTAGCCGCGCTGTTAGGCAGTGCGCGATTGGCGGTTGAAAGCCGGATAAATATCAGTCAGCCTGCTTGCTGACACGCACACAGTTACGTCCATCTGTCTTGGCTTGGTACATTGCCTCGTCTGCATGGTTTAGTAACTGGTCAAAGTTTTTGTGGTTAGCGTCCATTGCAGCCACGCCCACGCTAACGGTTACTGCAATCACGCTGTCATCTTCTTTTACTCCCTGCTGTTCAACCAGGGCGGCCTGTATCCGTTGTGCCAGCATGGCTGCTTTATCAGCATCGGTGTGTGGCAAGAGTGCAACAAATTCTTCGCCACCTATACGGCCTATGGTGTCTTGTTTACGCAGGGCATTCGCACAAATCTGTGCAAAGCGCTTGATCACCAGATCACCAACCGCATGACCGTAGCTGTCGTTGATGTTTTTGAAGTGGTCGATATCGAACATCAGTACGCTGAAAGGATAATGGTAGCGGCGTGATCGCTCGAATTCACTTTCCCCAATTTCAAAAAGCTTACGGCGGTTGTATACACCCGTCAGCGCATCACGCTCGGCATAAACCTGCATTTGCATCTGCAAGCGTTTTTTATCCGTGATGTCAGTACCTATCAGGCCAACTGCATAGGTGGCACCATTTTCATCGATAATCGGAAACTTGATGCTCAGGTAATCGCGTAGCTCGCCATTGATGGGGGCTTTCTGTTCAATCGAAATGCCGGATCGGCTTTCCAGCGCCTGCAGGTCCGAATCATGGAACTGCTTGGCAATCTCCGGAGGAAAAATATCCTCGTCTCGCCTGCCTATAAATTGCGATTTATCAAGGTGAAACAGCCGGGAATATTCAGAATTGACGTAGATATAACGCCCTTCCAGATCTTTTGCTCCAATCACTGCATTCGCATTTTCGGCAATCGCATTGAAAATATCGAGTTGTTTTCTGATTTCTTCGTCGTCTTTACTCATACTACAAATCCATTCCCCATAAACCGGATAGTAGCAGACGATTGGCAATGGTTGAACCAAGCCATTTGATTTTCACTTGATATAAGTCAAGGCCTTAGCCTCATTTAATGCGTAATCTGCAGGCATGCAAACTGCCACTTTACATGTCAATGCTTCGCTTCCACCTGTTGGGGATGAAGATAACGCTTATCGCTTGCTGGATGACCCTGCCGAGTGGTCGGCTTTTAGCCAGCCTGCAGAAGGGTTATGGGATTCACGTTTAGTGATCGAAGGCATGACGTGTGCTGCCTGTGCGCTCAATGTAGAAAAGGCCTTGTGCAATTTGCCCGGCGTTCAATCTGCACAGGTTAATGCCACCAGTGGTCGCGCTCGTATCATCTGGTCTGCCGACAAGACCCGGCCATCGCAATTGCTGCAGGCCGTGAGAACGGCTGGATATCAGGCTTTGCCAGCAGCAGACGCATTTATGCAGGATCAACGCCGCAAGCAGCAACGTCTGTTGCTCTGGCGCTGGCTGGTTGCCGGTTTCTGCATGATGCAAGTCATGATGTACGCTTGGCCGGCTTATGTTGCCAACCCCGGTGAGATGACATCCGACATGCTTAACCTATTGCGTTGGGCTTCATGGATATTGAGTCTGCCGGTGTTGTTGTTCTCATGTGCACCATTTTTCAGAAACGCCCTGAACGACTTAAAACGCCGTCGTATCAGTATGGATTTGCCAGTAGCGCTGGGCATACTCATCACCTTTGTAGTCAGTACGGTTGCTACTTACGAGCCAAATGGCTGGTGGGGGCATGAAGTTTATTTTGATTCATTGACCATGTTTGTGTTTTTCCTGCTCACTGGTCGCTGGCTTGAGTTGCGTCTGCGTGATCGCACTGCCGGTGCGCTGGAATCGCTGATGAACAGACTGCCGCAAAGCATAGAACGGCAGAAAGCGGATGGCAGCTTCGAGCGCGTAGCAGTCCGTCGTATTGTGCCTGGCGATATTGTGCGAGTGCTGCCGGGCGAGACATTCCCCGCTGATGGCGAAATCATGAGCGGTCATACCAGTGCAGACGAAGCCCTGCTGACTGGGGAATCGCGCCCCATGGATAAACCGCTACATGCCAAAGTGATTGCTGGCAGCCACAATCTGCAAGCGCCGGTGCAGGTGCGCGTTAGCCAAACCGGTAGCGATACCCAGTATGCGCAAATCGTTGCACTGATGGAGCGTGTCTCTGTTGACAAGCCCCGCTTGGCACAGATTGCCGACAGAATTGCCAAACCATTTCTGTGGGCGGTGTTGCTGGCGGCTGGTGCTGCTGCCATCTCCTTATGGCAGGCTGATCCGGGCCGCGCCATGATGGCTGCCGTGGCTGTATTGATCGTTACTTGCCCTTGTGCGCTTTCGCTGGCGACTCCTGCTGCCATGCTGACGACTGCCGGTACTTTAGCGCGGCAAGGTGTGCTGGTGCGGCAGTTACAGGCGATAGAAGCCTTGACCAAGGTAGACACCGTCGTCTTCGACAAAACCGGCACCCTGACCGAAGACCGCATGAAACTTGGCAAGGTATACACGGCTGAAAACCTGAATCGTATTGAGGCTCTGCAGATTGCAGCGTCTATCGCCAACCATTCTCTGCATCCGGTCTCACGTGCGCTGGCAGCCTGTTGTGAAAAAGACAGCATGATTGATGTCTGGAATGTGGAAGAAATCTCTGGTTTTGGTCTCATGGCAGATTCTAGTCTGGGCAGACTCAAGCTCGGTTCGGCCAAGTTCTGCGGCATGGATCATCACTCTACTGACACTTCCAGAGTCCACCTGATTGGTCCTGATGGCTGGCTGGCTAGCTTTGTGATTGAAGAGCAGGTGAAGCCCGGTGCGGCTAGTGCCATACGCGATCTTGCCATGCTAGGTTTGCAGGCCGAGGTGCTCTCCGGAGATCACCAGTACGCGGTTGCCGAAGTTGCCAGTCATGTCGGTATCAGCGAGTTTCAGGCCAATGCCACCCCGTATTCCAAGCTTACCCATATCCAGCATTTGCAAGAGCAAGGGCGCAAAGTACTGATGGTGGGTGATGGCCTGAATGATGGCCCGGTACTGGCGGCAGCCAATGTATCTATCGCCATGGGCCACGCTGTGCCACTGGCACAGGCACAATCCGATTTTGTGATCTTGGGCGGGCAGCTGGCACTCTTGCCGGTAGTCATCACCACCGCGCATGACACTATGCACATCGTCAGGCAAAACCTCTGGTGGGCGGCCAGCTATAACATCATCTGCATACCCTTGGCCGTCATGGGCTGGATTCCAGCCTGGCTGGCTGGTTTGGGCATGGCTGGCAGCTCTTTGCTGGTTATTCTGAATGCTGCACGTTTATCACGCAGTTTTGTCACCAAACTTCAAGCAAAGAAAAGCTGATGGATATCCTGTTTCTGCTGATTCCTCTCTCCGTGATTCTTGTCCTGATCATTCTCGGTGGGCTTTGGTGGGCCATCTATAGCGGCCAGTTTGAGGATATAGAGGCCGAGGGTGAGCGCATTTTGCAGGATGATTGACTTGTATCAAATCAGTTAAAGTTTTGTTGTTGCATAGTTACCCTACGAAACAAAAAAAGGGGTAAGAAATGCAATTTCTGAATACACAATCAACAACGTACAACGATAAAGTTGTACGGCAGTTCTCGATCATGGCCGTGGTCTGGGGCGTGGTTGGCATGCTGATGGGGGTGGTCATCGCCGCTCAGCTAGTCTGGCCGGAGCTGAATTTAGGCCTTCCTTGGACAAGCTTTGGCCGCTTGCGCCCATTGCACACCAATGCGGTGATTTTTGCTTTTGGCGGATCCACGCTGTTTGCCACATCTTATTATGTTGTTCAGCGTACCTCCCAGGTGAGCTTGTTCCTGCCCAAGCTGGCAGCTTTCACTTTCTGGGGCTGGCAAGCTGTTATTCTGGCAGCGGCTGTTTCCCTGCCATTGGGCTTTACCACAGGTAAGGAGTACGCAGAACTGGAATGGCCTATCGATATCCTGATCACACTGGTCTGGGTGTCTTATGCCATCGTTTTCTTCGGCACAGTCGGCACTCGCAAGGTCAAGCATATTTATGTCGCCAACTGGTTCTTTGGTGCTTTTATCATTGCCGTAGCGTTACTGCATCTGGTCAATAGTGCCGAGATGCCTGCCGGCTTCATGAAATCCTATTCTGCGTATGCTGGTGTGCAAGATGCCATGGTGCAGTGGTGGTACGGTCACAATGCGGTAGGTTTCTTCCTGACTGCTGGCTTCCTTGGCATC
>CAYXMC010000174.1:0-4325 GCA_964466095.1 uncultured Methylophilaceae bacterium
CATCGCAGCTACCGCACTGTTAGTGTCAGTTTGAATGGTCTTCACAATCGCACTAATCTGTTTGGTCGCCTCTGACGAACGTTCCGCCAGACGTTGAACTTCTTCCGCAACCACCGTAAAGCCTCGACCAGCTTCACCAGCTGAAGCCGCCTGAATAGCAGCATTCAAAGCCAGAATATTGGTTTGTTCAGTAATGTCAGAAATCAGCTCCACAATTTCACTAATTTCCTGTGAGCTTTCACCAAGACGCTTGATTCGTTTAGAGGTTTCCTGAATCTGTGCCCGAATTTCATTCATACCTGAGATCGTATTCTGCACGGCTTGCGCTCCCTGTGCAGCAGCTTGTAGAGAACGTTGCGCCACCTGAGACGCTTCACCCGCGTTGCTGGATACATGCAGAATTGAACGGGTCATGTTGTTAATCGCCTCGCCAGTTTCATCAATCTGCTTGGATTGTTCTTCAGCAGCTGAGAGCAGAGAGGCTGAGGTCTCTTGCGCTTGCTCGGTCGCACGATTCACCTGATCAGTAGCACGGATAATTTCGGTAACCAGATCGCGCAGGCTATCAATTGTGTAATTAATAGAGTCAGCAATCGCGCCGGTAATGTTCTCAGTCACTTCAGCTTTTACAGTCAAGTCACCGTCCGCAAGGTCGCCCATTTCATCAAGTAGCTTAAGAACCGCTTCCTGATTAAGCTGACTGTCTGCCTCCAGTTTTTTCACAGCACTATCAATGCTATCAACCTGCCGACGACCAAAGAAGATCATAAGGAACAGCAGCAGGAAAGCCAGCAAGACCAAACCGCCAACAATGGAGTTAACAAAATTGGTTTCCGCAGCAACGAATTTCTTGTTGGTTTCAACCGTTGCCACAAACTGCTTAATCGTCGTGCGGTGCACGTCAAAACTCGCAGCAAGCTCTACCAGTGGCTCAGCCGCATCAATCTGGCTGACTTTTAATGCTGGCAAATATTTATTCCTAGCTATTGAGAAAAAGTTTTCGCCAGATTTAATTACAGCTTCCAGTTGGCCTTTCAACTGTATAGTCTTCAGGTTGTGTTTCCAGTAAGCCGTACGTTTTTTGAACTCTTTTTCATGCGCAGCGAACTCGGCCAGCTTTTTGTCACGCAACTCAATATTGGAAGCACCAGAAGCTACATAAGCCTGATTGAGCGAAGCAAAAGCTTCTACCGTATACAGAGCTGGTGGCAATACATCTGAACGCAAGTCCTGAAATTCAGCAATCTGGTTATAAATCGGTCCATTCACACGAATCTGGTTCATGACCCAGAAGCTCAGCATGGCAAACAGCACGAAAGCCAGCACTTGCCACAGCAATTGCGTGTAAATCGCGGTTTTCCCTTGCTGCGCAGTTGGCGCCTTGAATGAAAGTAACGCTTTCAGCTTGGCTGGCAACTCTTTAATCTGTTCCAGATTTAATGCCATAAAATTCCCCTTACACCTTCAAATCAAATAGTTATTATCAAAATTTCCTAAATACTAGGCTGGACAAACTCTTTTGCGTTTACCAACGCATGGCAATCCAGTTCCAACCATAGATTGCCTTCGGCATCCTCATACTGTTGCGGCTTGAAACAAAAAGGCTGCTCAATGGTCTGTTGAGCGGGCTTCATGTCATCCAGATTACGCAAACCGATCAAGCGCTCTATCATCACGCCAGCCTGAGCAATCAACTCCTGGTTCACAAGCAATACACGGCTATTCGAAGTACGTACAGGAGATGACTGACCCACAATCTGCGCCAGATCACTTATCCCGTACAAGTTACCACGCACATTGGCCATACCAAGAAACCATGGCTGTGTTAGCGGCACTGGATGCATATCAGGCAAAGGCAGAACCTCGCTGATTTCCGCCAGATCAACCAACACATTATATTGACCAACGCCAACACCAAGCCGGCTATTGGATGCATTGGCCTGCTGTTCAGACAGCGACTCCAGCTTGGCTAGAATATCTTCCTGATATTTGCGTAAATCTAAGCCACTAGCCATCAACTTATCCCAGGGCTGCGATCTGCGCCATCAGTTCAGCTTCTGACACCGGCTTCGCCAAGCAAGCCTTGGCACCCATCTTAATGGCCCATGCTTTATCTGTTTCCTGTGACTTACCAGAGCAGACTACCACTGGAATATGCTCGGTCTTAGGATTCTTGCTAAGTGATCGGGTAGCCTGAAAACCTGTCATGCCAGGCATAATCACATCCATGACAATGAAGTCCGGCTGTTCGCTTTCGGCTTTCACCAAACTTTCCTCACCACTTTCGGCGGTGATCACCGTATACCCGGCTTTTTGCAGCATTTCAGTCAGATAGAGTCTGTCTGTTGCTGAATCGTCTACCACTAGAATTTTACTTATCGCCATACCCATGTTCCCTTGTTTGTTTATTCCTGATTTTTCTTGGCATATGTATTGATGGCTTCCAGCAGGGTTTCCTGCGTGAAAGGTTTGGTCAGGTACTGATCTGAGCCGACCATGCGACCACGCGCACGGTCAAATAAGCCATCTTTGCTAGACAGCATGATGACTGGTGTGGATTTGAAGCGTTGATTTCTTTTTATAAGTGAACAAGTCTGATAGCCATCAAGACGAGGCATCATGATGTCAACAAAGATGAGGTCAGGCAAATGACTGGATATTTTTGACAGTGCATCAAAACCGTCTTCTGCCAGAATCACTTCACAGCCTGTCTGTTTGAGGAATATTTCTGCACTGCGACGGATAGTGTTGCTGTCATCTATCACCATGACTCTTAAACCAGTCAGATTGGTTTCATCCACCCCACATCCCCTTTAAATGCATTGCTATAGTTGTAAAGCCTAACATTACTTACTGTTTAACACCATTCTATCTATAGACTTTCTAATGGCGCAATACTTGTCGTGGAAAAAGATAGGTTGTCAACGGCAGGTTAATAGGGGTAAATTATTGAAATGGTTTCGTCAGAAGAGTGTCCCGGATGAGGCCAAAAATAACAAAGCTGTAAACCCCTAATCTACTTAAATTAAAACTTGGCTACTCAATGCAAGTAGCCTTCAGCGGAGTGAGAGAACTATGTTAGTAAGACAGGAATCGCTATCCCCCAAAATGGCGTTCAAGGATTTACCGTCCTCATCGCCATTGCCAAACGCTAACTTGGTTTTGGTGTTTGGTTCGGTGAAGCGTTTTAGCGAACCAAAATTGGCCAGTTTCTTGAAAGAGCGCTATCCGACAGCGCAAATAGTGGGCTGCACCACCTCGGGCGAAATCAATCCCAGCGGCGTTTATGACGAGAGCATCCAGATTACGGCAATTCTCTGGGAAAAAACCATGCAGCGCGTAGCACACGTCAAAATGAATAGTATGCAGAATTCTTTTGAAACTGCAGAAAATCTTGCCAAACAGTTAAAGGCTGATAGTTTGCGAACTGTTCTGGTTTTCTCTGATGGCTTGCACGTCAACGGCTCAGAATTACTCCTTGGTTTCCAGAGTGTGTTAGGAGACATACCTATCGTTGGTGGTTTAGCAGGCGATGGCGGCGCTTTCGTCAAAACCCTGCAACTGTTCAACGACACGGTTTCAGATAACCTGGTTATTGCTATCGGTCTCTATGGTGACAACCTGATTACTTCAAGTGGCGCCCTAGGTGGGTGGAAACCTTACGGTCCACCACGCAAGATCACTCGCTCTGTTAAAAACGTCGTTTACGAGATGGATGGCAAACCTGCCCTGCCGCTTTATCGCATGTATATTGGCGAGCACTTTGCCAAAGGCCTGCCGGGCACAGGCCTCAAGTTCCCATTTGCCGTAATTGAAGAAGGCAAGCGCGATGTAGAAAAAATCCGCACCCTGCTAGCTATCGACACTGCCAACAATAGTCTGACATTCGCCGGCAATGTGGAAGAGGGCGAGACTGTGCGTCTTTGCCAAACCACCCATGACCGCTTGGTAGAAGGCGCTAGCGGTGCGGCACATCTGGTAGTGGACAACCTAAACGAAACCAAGACTAATCAGCCTGGTTTAGCTATTTGTGTCAGCTGTGTTGGCCGCAAGGGCGTAATGGCAGAACAGGTCGTGGATGAAGTAAAATCTGTACAGCAGATTCTTGGGGCACAAACTGCGCTTACTGGTTTTTACTCCTATGGCGAGCTGGCTCCGCGCCCAAACACCACCGATAGCGTTCTGCATAACCAGACGATGACGATTGGTTACCTAAGCGAAAGCCTGATTTAAAAATACCAGAAATAAAAAGCGCCCAATGGGCGCTTTTTATTTTGTGTGATTTGATGATTGCAATCATCAAGCGGTCATAATAATCTAGTAAA
>CAYXMC010000175.1:0-4303 GCA_964466095.1 uncultured Methylophilaceae bacterium
TGTCCGGTCAACCAATACAATCCTCTAGGCAAGGTGCCTGTGCTGGTGCTGGATGATGGGGAAACACTGTTTGATTCACGTGTGATTGCAGATTTTCTGGATCATCGTACACCCGTGGCGCATTTGATCCCGCAGGAGCAGAACCTGAAGATCAGTGTGAAGCGTTGGGAGGCGCTGGCCGATGGTGTTTGTGATGCAGCAGTAGCCGCCATGCTGGAATCGCGAAAGCCGACAGAGTTGCAGGATGCCGCGCATATCAGCAAGCAGATGGGCAAAGTAGAGCGTGGACTTGCCGCCATGAGCGCAGATCTTGGAGATGGCAAATGGTGTGTGGGTGAAAGCTTCAGCCTAGCAGACATTGCATTGGGCTGTGTGCTGGGGTATCTAGATTTGCGTTATCGCCATATCAACTGGCAGGACCAATATCCTAACCTGGGCAAGCATTATAAGGAAATCATGAAGCGGGCCTCTTTCAAGGATACCGTCCCTCCCGGTTGATGCTTTCTGCCTTAGTTTATACTGCGGCAGTGATAATGCCACCACCGAGACAGACGTTACTTTCATAGACCACGGCCGATTGCCCCGGTGTAATTGCCCACTGTTTCTGGCCAAAACGAATCTCGGTGAAATCTCCATCCAATTTATCGATCTCGCAAGGCGCATCAGGTTGGCGGTAGCGAGTTTTAGCAGCATATACCCAGTGGGTCTCAGGCTCATGACCGGATATCCAGTGTAATTGGCTTGCTTGCAGGCCATCATTCAGCAGCATTGGATGGTCATGCCCCTGTACAACAGTCAGCACATTTCTTGTCATATCCTTGCCGGCTACAAACCACGGCTCGCCATTGCTCTCTCTTGAGCCGCCGATTTTCAGGCCCTGACGCTGCCCGAGTGTGTAGTACATTAAACCTTCATGCTGGCCGACAACTTTGCCTTCGGGGGTTTGCATCTCACCAGGCTCGCGTGGAAGGTAGCGACTGAGAAATTCTTGGAAGGGACGCTCTCCAATAAAGCAAATACCTGTTGAATCTTTCTTTTCGCTGGTGGCCAGACCGGCCTCGCGGGCGATTTCACGTACCTCACGCTTCAGTAGCTTGCCAAGTGGAAACAGGGTCTTTGAGAGCTGGGCCTGATTCAGACGATAGAGAAAATAGCTTTGATCCTTGCTACCATCTTCAGCCTTCATAAGTTGAAACAAACCATTTTTTTCTTGCACTTGTGCATAGTGGCCAGTGGCGATCAGGTCTGCACCAAGTCCCATGGCGTGGTCGAGAAATGCCTTGAACTTGATTTCGGCATTACAAAGGATATCCGGGTTGGGGGTGCGGCCAGCCTTGTATTCATCCAGAAAATTCTGGAACACGCGGTCTTTGTATTCCTTGCTGAAGTTGACTGCCTCGATATCAATACCAATGCGGTCAGCAACGGCTGCTGCATCTATCAGGTCCTGCTTGGATGGGCAATAGTCATCCGTGTCATCGTCTTCCCAGTTTTTCATGAAAAGGCCAACAACTTCATAGCCTTGCTGTTTAAGCAGCAAGGCCGCCACGGATGAATCTACACCGCCGGATAAGCCGACGACTACGCGTTTTTTCATAAATGTGTAACCACTGATAAAGGGAATTTCTGCCCGCTTAAATAATCTTCAACACAGCGCAGTACCTGTGGACTTCTGTGTATTTTCTGGCATGCCTTCAATTCATCATGAGTCATCCAGACTGCGCGGATAATCCCGTCATCCAGTTTTTGCTGGGGTTGATGATTGCTTGCGGATCCTATGAATGCAAAGCGCAGGTAGGTGATATCTTTTTCCGGATGTTTCCAGTGATAGACCCCAAGCAGGTGCTGAGGGGTGAAACAGTAGGCGGTTTCTTCATTAGCTTCGCGGACAACACCTTCTAGCAGAGTTTCATTGTTTTCGAGATGCCCTGCTGGCTGGTTAATACGTAGGCCGTCAGCTGTGTCTTCTTCCACCAGCAGAAACTTGCCATCTTGTTCCACGATGGCAGCCACCGTGGTATTGGGTTTCCAGATCATACTCTTGCACTTGCACAAAAGCGTAATTTTAACGGCTGGCCGCCAAATAATCTAATCTGTTCAATTTACTGCAAGAGAAGGAAAGAGTCCGCTAATGCCATGGGCAATGAATTCTACAGCCATCGCGGCTAGTATCAGACCCATCAGGCGGGTGACGACGTTAATACCTATGGTGCCAAGGTGGACGGCAATAGCACCAGAAAGCCGGAGTACCACCCATATCAGCAGGCAAACGATACCTATTGGTATTGCAAGTGCGAGATGCCCCCAGAAGCCGCTGCTTTGCTGGGCAGCTAGTATCATATTGCTGATGGCGCCTGGTCCGGCAAGCAGTGGGATGCTCAGGGGCACAATCGCGATTACTTCGCGGTCTGCCACGGCCTGCGCTTCTTCAGGGGTTTGGCGGGCATAACTCTGCTTGCCATGCATCATGGAGATTGCGATCAGCATGAGCAGGATTCCACCCCCAACCTGAAAAGAAGGAATGCTGATGCTGAAGAAATCAAGTATCTGATCACCAAAGAAAGCGGCAATTAGCAGAATCAGGAATACGGTAGAGGCTACCCGGCTGGCTGTCCGCTCCCTGTCTTTTTCAGGCCAGCCATCAGTTGCCGAGATGAAAATCGGCACGCTGCCAATCGGGTTGACGATCGCGAACAGCGCGATTCCTGTTTTGAAAAGATATCCCCATTCCACCATAGTTGTTGCCCTGCTTTGCAATCGGTTAGTATCTTACGCTTATAGACCAATTAGCATACGAGCAATTCCGTGACAAAAACCATAACAACGAAAAGAAAAATCTATCTGGCATCACGTTCTCCCAGACGTGGGGAAATCCTGACTAATATGGGCATTGATTTTGAAGTCGTGCCTTCGGATATTGATGAATCCGTTTTGCCGGATGAGGAGCCGGATGCTTATGTGTTGAGGCTTGCCAGAAAAAAGGCTGAAGTATGTCTTGAACATATTCGCAAGCACCACTTGCAAGAGCTGCCAGTGTTAGCTGCAGATACAACGGTTTGTATGGATGGCGATATTCTCGGCAAGCCTGAGGACGATGCTGATGCTGCCACCATGTTGAGGCATATGTCAGGCCGGGTGCATTGGGTGCATACAGCGGTGGCTGTGGGGTTGGGCGATCATATAGAAACAGCATTGTCTTCTACTGTGGTGTCCATGGCAGAGTTGAGCAAAGCACAGATCGCTGCTTATATCGCCACTGGCGAGCCGCGTGACAAGGCCGGGGCTTATGGTATACAGGGTATGGCCAGTCTTTTTATCAAGCGGATAGACGGAAGTTATAGCGGTGTGATGGGTTTGCCAATTTTCGAGACTGGTGAATTACTGAAAAAATTTGGGGTGGAAGTACTGTGAGTGAAGAAATTCTGGTCAATGTGACACCGCAGGAAACGCGGGTTGCCATTATGGAAAATGGTGTGGTGCAAGAGCTGCATATCGAACGTAGCTCTTCACTGGGGCTGGTTGGAAATATTTATCGTGGTTCGGTTTGCAGGGTATTGCCAGGCATGCAATCGGCTTTTGTGGAAATCGGCCTGCAACGTGCAGCCTTCCTGCATGTAGCCGATGTGCTTGAATGTACAGCAGCTGAGGCAGAGAAATCGATACAGGAAGTTTTGCACGAAGGTCAGCCTTTGATGGTGCAGGTGATCAAGGAGCCAATAGGCACCAAGGGTGCTCGCTTGACTACGCAGATCAGTATTGCCGGGCGCTTTTTGGTGTATCTGCCCCAGCAGGATCATATCGGGGTGTCGCAAAGAATTGAGGACGAAGCTGAGCGCGAGTTGCTGAAAGAGCGTTTGCTCCGCCTACTGCCAGTGGAACGTCAAGGTGGCTATATCATCCGTACCATGTCGGAGACGGCGACTGACGAAGAGTTGCTGGCAGATCTCGAGTACCTACAAAAAGTCTGGAGCAATATTCAGGCTGCAAGTCAGGGAGCGGCAGATCGCACACTGGTATTTCAGGACTTGAGCCTGCCTATGCGTGTACTGCGCGATGTGGTCAATGAGGACACGGAGCGTATTTTAGTGGACTCACGCGAAACTTATCTGAAGTTGCTGGATTTTGCCGAGCACTATGCCTTACGTGCGGTCAAGCGTCTCGAACACTATCAGGGCGAGCGCCCGCTTTTCGATATGTATAACGTGGAATCGGAAATTGAAAAAGCCATGTCGCGCAAGGTGGATCTGAAATCTGGGGGTTACCTGATTTTCGACCAGACCGAGGCTTTGACCACGGTAGATGT
>CAYXMC010000176.1:0-4293 GCA_964466095.1 uncultured Methylophilaceae bacterium
CACTCCGGTGAACGAGTTGCTGGCTGCGGCTGGGGGGACTTTGCCGGGCACCAACGATTACATCATGGGAGGTCCGATGATGGGGTTCAGCTTGCCGTCCGCTACTGTGCCAGTTACCAAGGCAAGCAATTGCATTATTGCAGGGGCGCCAAATCTTTTTCCTGCGCCCCCACCTGCCATGCCATGCATACGCTGCGCACGTTGTGCTGATGCTTGCCCGGTCAATCTGCAGCCTCAGGAACTATACTGGTTCTCCAAATCGAGCAATCTGGAAAAGGCGCGTGAATATAGTTTGTTTGATTGTATCGAGTGTGGTTGCTGCACTTATGTATGCCCAAGCAATATCCCGTTGGTGCAGTACTACCGTTATGCCAAGAGCGAGATCATCGCTCAGGATAAAGCCAAAGAAGCTGCAGACATCGCGCGCGAGCGCAATGAGTTTCGCCTGATGCGCATTGAGCGTGAGAAGCAAGAACGTGCTCAGAAGCACGCGCAAAAAGCTGCTGGGGCCAAGACCGAAGGCGCCACAACAGAAGCCAGTGCAGCCGATGCAGCCAAGAAGGCGGCGATAGCCGCTGCGATAGAACGGGCAAAAGCGCAAAAAGCTGCAGTTAGCCCACAGAATGTCGATGATATAAAACCTGAAGTGCAGGCGGAGATTGCACAAATTGACGCGCGTCGTGCCGAAGCGGCTGAATCAGTCAGCGTCATTGAGACAGAGAAAAAGGAATCCTAGTGCTGAGATCCCCTTATATTTCAGACGCTCCCAGCGTTACCACGATTATGTCCAAGGTATTGCTTGCCTTGGTGCCCGGCATTATTGCCTATGCCTGGGTATTCGGTGCAGGCATTCTGGTGACATTGTCTCTGGCAACTGCAACTGCACTACTTGCCGAAGCGGCAATGCTTAAATTGCGTGAGCGTCCTGTCAGGCCATTCCTGATGGATGGTAGTGCGGTGGTCACAGCTTGGTTGCTGGCACTGGCATTGCCGCCACTTGCACCTTGGTGGCTGGTGGTGGTCGGCACCCTGTTTGCTATCGTAGTGGCCAAACAATTATATGGCGGCTTGGGCTACAACCCCTTTAACCCAGCCATGATAGGTTATGCTGTCTTGCTGATTTCCTTTCCGGTCATTATGACGCACTGGCCAGCGCCGCTAGTGTTGGCTGAAGCCAAGCTGGGTTTCTGGGATCAGTTTTACTATATTTTCGCCACCCGCTTGCCTGATGGCGTGCAGGTGGATGCAGTTACCATGGCTACTCCGCTGGATTACTTGAAAACTCAGTTAACCTTGCAGCACACGGTACAGGATATCAGCCAAGCGCCGGTGTTCGGGGTTATGGGTGCTAAAGGCGGGGAATTTGTCACAGCGGCGTATCTGCTGGGGGGCTTGTATCTTATGCAGCAACGTATTATCAGCTGGCATTTGCCAACTGCTTTTATTGCTGCGCTTGCTTTAATTTCCGCCATATTCTATATGGTCGACGCCACGCACTATGCGAGTCCGGCATTCCACTTGATGTCAGGTGCATCCATGTTGTGCGCTTTTTTCATTATCACGGATCCGGTAAGCGGGCCTACCACACCTAGAGGCAAGCTTGTTTTTGCTGCTGGTATTGCTGTTCTGACCTATCTGATTCGGGTTTATGGCGGCTATCCTGATGGTGTGGCATTTGCTGTTATTTTCTTCAATATCTGTGTGCCGCTGATTGATGCATATACGCAGCCACGTGTATTCGGGCACAAGAAATGAGCGAATCTACCCTTAAGCATACATTGGTAACCATGGCGATCATGGTCATGTTTACCGTGATTGGTACCGCTTTTCTTGCTTATACATTTGATACAACCAAGGCGCCTATTGCCAAAAGCGAAGCTGAGGCCAAAATGAAGTTGTTCGAGCAGGTGCTGCCGGGCAATGAACACGATAATGACTTGTTAGCTGATGCAATGATCATCCCTAGAGGTGGTGAGCTTGGCAATCGTGACGATACGCAGGCTTATATTGCCAGACTGGCAGGTAAGCCAACTGCGCTCATTTTCGAAGCAACAGCGCCAGATGGCTACAGTGGCGATATCAAGCTACTGCTCGCAGTTCGGGTCGATGGCAGTGTGGCTGGTGTGCGCGTTATAGCGCACAAGGAAACCCCGGGCTTGGGCGATTATATTGATATTGCACATGGAGACTGGATTAAATCTTTTGACAACTTGTCTTTCACTGTGCGGCCCAAGGAATCATGGAAGGTTAAAAAGGATGGTGGTCAGTTTGATTACATGGCAGGCGCGACGATTACGCCACGTGCCGTAATCAGAGCGGTGCACAAGGCTGTGGCTTATGTCGAAGCCAACCGCCAGACTTTGTTTGTGGAGAAACAACATGGCTAGTTACAAAGAGATTGTAGAAAATGGTCTCTGGAAACAGAATCCAGGCGTAGTACAACTTCTGGGACTGTGCCCGACACTAGCGGTGACCACAACGGTTGTGAACGGGTTTTCCCTTGGTTTGGCGACCGCACTGGTGATGGCGGCCAGTAATGCTGCGGTATCACCAGTACGCCGCTGGGTGCCGGAAGAAATCCGTATTCCTATTTTTATCCTCATTATCGCAGCCATCGTGACAGTCATCGACTTGGGTATGAATGCATTTTTTCACCCCTTGCATAATGTGCTTGGCATTTTTATTCCGCTGATTGTAACCAATTGTATTGTGCTGGCGAGAGTCGAGGCTTTTGCAGCAAAGAACCCGACAACACCATCAGCGCTGGATGGTTTTATCATGGGTATAGGTTTGGCGCTGGTGCTGAGCCTGTTAGGGGGTATGCGCGAAATAATAGGTAAGGGCACGCTGTTTTCCGGTATTGACCTTGCCTTGGGGCCATCTGCAAAGCAGTTCATCATTACTGTCATCCCTGATTACCACGGTTTCCTGTTGGCAGTATTGCCACCGGGGGCCTTCATCGGGTTGGCATTGCTGATTGCAGGACGCAACTGGATAGAGCAGCGCAGGGCTGCAACAGAAGTGACTACGCCAGCCGCGACGACTGTTCACGCACATTAACGCTGCACATGAATGCGGAAAAACGTCAGGAGATATTTCGCCGACTTAGCGAGGCCATTCCCAATCCCACAACAGAGCTGGAGCATCGCAGCACTTTTGAGTTATTGATAGCGGTCATCCTTTCTGCACAGGCGACAGACAAAGGCGTCAATACCGCTACACGCAAGCTTTACGCGGTGGCTAATACACCGGTAGCGATTTATGCACTTGGAGTAGAGGGATTGGAGTCTTACATCAAGACCATAGGGCTTTATCACTCCAAAGCCAAAAATGTGATTGAAACCTGCCGTATCCTGATTACCGAGTATGGCAGCCAGGTGCCTGATAACCGCGAGGCGCTGGAAGGTCTGCCTGGAGTTGGCCGCAAGACAGCGAATGTCATCCTCAATACAGCCTTTGGGCATCCTACGATTGCGGTGGATACCCATATTTTTCGAATTGGTAACCGGATTGGGATTGCTCCTGGTAAGACTCCGCTTGAAGTAGAGAAGAAGCTGCTGAAGTTCACTCCCAAACAATACCTGAAAGACGCGCACCACTTACTGATATTGCATGGTCGCTATACCTGTGTGGCGCGTAAACCCAAATGCAGTAGTTGCGTTATCGAAGATATTTGCGAGTTCAAGGATAAGGAAGAATGAACAAAGTCGCGACAGGGCTCGCAGTAGGAGTAGTGGATGCTGATCCGTCCCTTGCAGCTGAGGCTGTCTCCAAAGCTATGCAGACGTTGAATATTGAAGTTGCGTCCAGCGTGCTTCTATTTCTGACCTCCGAGTTTGCGAATGATCCTCTACCCGCCCTGCGTATAGCCGCAAAAACTGCGAATTGTCTACAGGTGATGGGTTGTTCTGCCCCAGGTATTTTTACTGAAGAGGACTGGGTGCTGGATGCACCAGCTGCAGCCGCCATGGTCTTTAGCGATAATATTTATCTGCAATTGCCTGAAACGCGCACAGATGATCAGCTGATACTTTCCCTTACAGCACCTAATGCCATGAATACCAGCTGGATGGCTTCTCCCGGCTTACGCTTTGGTGGGGTTTCTGGAGACGCAATCGGTCAAGGACCATTTTCAGTTTGGCAAAATGCCAAGGGAGCAGCCGCTGGTTATTGCGAGGCGATTATTCATGGGGTTGAGGCGGTGGTAGAGCCTGCTCATTGTGCATATTTGCTGAGTGAACCAGAACAGATTCTGGAGGTTGATGGTCATGATATTCAAGCACTGTCCAAAGG
>CAYXMC010000177.1:0-4250 GCA_964466095.1 uncultured Methylophilaceae bacterium
CCTGAAGCCTGCAGAGCCAGATGAATTTCTGGCTCAGGTGCTAAATGTCAAGATTCGTGTCACCACGGGTTCAGCGCTGGTACCCAACCTTCCCAGCAATGACGAAAGTAATCTGCTTAAGAACTATAGCGAAACACTGATACGGAAGCTGGAAGAAAAAACTTTACAGCTTGAGCAGACGAACCGGGCGCTTGAACAAGATATTGCAGAACGCAAAGCGGCTGAAGACAAGATACAGCTTCTGGCTTTTTACGACCCCTTGACCAACCTTCCCAACCGACGCTTGCTGATGGACCGGTTGCAGCATAGCTATGCCCTGAGCGCAAGACATCACAATTACGGCGCTGTTGTTTTTATTGATGTGGACCACTTCAAGGTACTGAACGATACAAAAGGCCACAAAACCGGTGACTTGTTGCTAGTGGAAGTATCCAAGCGTTTGCAGAAATGTGTGAGTGAAGGAAGCACTTTGGCAAGGCTGGGCGGCGACGAGTTTGTGGTGATACTGGAAGAACTCAGCGAAGAGCCAGCGATGGCAGCGATTGAAGTCAAAATAGTCTGCGACAGGATATTGAAAGCTATCAATGAAGTTTACTGGCTGGATGGTTTTGAATATCACACCTCGGCCAGCATCGGTGTCTGTCTGTTCAAGCAACAGGAAACTTCAGTAGATGAACTGCTGAAACGTGCAGATATCGCCATGTATCAGGCCAAAGGCGCTGGCCGTAACACCATGCGTTTTTACGACCCTACAATGCAAGCCACACTAGAGGCTCGCACCGCGCTTGGTAATGACCTGTATCGAGGAATTACACAACAACAGTTTGTCTTGTACTACCAGATGCAGGTGAACTGGGATCGTCGCATTGTTGGGGCGGAAGTCTTGCTACGCTGGCAACACCCGGAGCGCGGTATGGTTTCACCGCTGGAATTCATCCCGCTGGCAGAAGAAACCGGCTTGATTGTTATATTGGGTCAGTGGGTACTAGATACGGCCTGCAAGCAGCTCAAGCAATGGGAGTCCAACGAGTTGACCAGCAAGCTTTCGCTCTCGGTGAATGTCAGTGCCCGGCAATTCTTCCAGCCGGATTTTGTAGAGCAGACTTACCAGACATTGCTTAAACATGCCGTTAAGCCAGAATTGCTGAAGCTGGAGCTGACAGAAAGCATAGTGCTGGACAACGTTGAAGACACCATCGTCAAGATGCAGGCCTTGAAAAAGATAGGCGTGAGTTTTTCCATGGATGATTTCGGCACGGGGTATTCATCTCTCTCTTACCTGACCCAACTGCCTTTGGATCAATTGAAGATCGACCAATCATTTGTGCGCAATCTGGGAGATAGCAACCGCGATGCGGTAATTGTGCAGACCATCATTGGCATGGCGCGCAATCTGGAAATCGAAGTCATTGCCGAAGGCGTAGAAGCCGAGAAACAAAGGCGTTTTCTGGAAAGCCATGGCTGCACGCTGTATCAAGGTTATCTTTTCGGCAAGCCCTGCCCTCTAGCTGAATTTGAAGCTGCACTCAGCAAGCCACTGGCCGGCTGATGCACTATCAATAGTGGCTGAGCATCGCCATGGCAGCGATGTTAATGTCTGCCACCAGTATGCCTTCCAACACGTTATTGGCATCCAGTATCGGCAAGGATACGGTCAGGCAAAAATCCTCGGTAGCCGTCGATAAATAGATACTCGAGATATAAGGCTTCAGGGTCTCTTGAACGATATATGAATATGCCTGCTGACTGCGATCTACCCCGGCACCGCCCGCTTTGATCTTGCCGTACATGTTAGGGTTGATCCAGTTGGCATATCGCTGGACTCCGTTAGGCTCAAGCTCAAACACTACCTCAAAGAATGGAAAATCATTAAAGCAACTGTCGAGGTCGTGTGAATCCGCAGTTCTGCGGTATTGCAACAGGGATTCCAGTGCGGCAAGCGCCCTATCCTGCCAGTCGGAATAAAACTCTTCTTTGGGCAATACGATCTGTGGTGGATCATCTTCCACTACGATGATGCTACCTATGGTGGATTTACCTATTTTTTTCAATGTCGCTGCACGTTCGGCAGCAGCTACGCTATTCGGCAAAACGCCCTGCTTACCATTGACCACGGCAATCGAAACACTGGCTACTGGGTGATCCTTGCCGTCTTCTGTCGTAAAAAATCCTCGTTCAAGGTCAGCATTGTCGTACAGGTGCACAGCCAACCCTTGGAACTGGCTGATGACACTTTGCAATATGGTAATCAAGGCTGGTTCAGAATGATCCAAAATCAGCACAAAATCATCACCGCCGATATGGCCTACCAAAATGCCGGATTTATCCTGAAATTCACGCCTTACGATTTCGGATAACAGCCGAATCATGGCATCACCACGGATAAAGCCATATCTGTCGTTATAAGCCTTGAAATGGTCAAGGTCGATATATACCAGCTGTGTACTCGGATTATTGCGCAAGCTGATGTCCAGAGCCTGGCGCAAGGTTGGGCCTGTGGTCAACTGGCTGAGTGGATGCAGATTTCCAGAATTACCCTTGCGGCTGATGATCTGCGTCATTACTTCCAGAGGTTGCAAGATGCCCAGATAAGCGCCCTCTTCACTGATCATGACCCATGGCTCAGACTCTCCGCGCTCCAGATAAAAGCTGCGGGCAAGGTAAGTGGAAGGTGTGCGGTGATTCACCAGCTTGGGCAAAGGTTCGCAACAGGCTCCTAAACCCTGAACACGTTTGGAAAATACCTTGCCACGACGCAACAGTGCCAAAGGCTTTTGGCCATCAAGCACAATGGCCGTTGGGGTATCCGGGCTTTGGCTGAACATGGCTCGCGCTTCATCAAGCGTGGCGCTGACATCAAGCGTCAGGCCACGTGTGGCGAATTCGCCAATACGGAACTCGTCCGGTAAATGCGAGCGGTGTGATTCATCGCGCACAGGCAATGCAGTCACGCTGTCTATCGGTGTATTTTTTGGTGGTGCGAAGTAATACCCTTGGGCGTAACTCAGACCAAGATCACGACAATAGGTAATGTCTTCCACCCGCTCCAGCCCTTCAGCCACAATGGTGCAGCCCAGACGTTGCGCCATGGAAATGATAGCTTCCAACAAGACAGTGCGTACACGGCTGCCTTGAGCCTCATGCACAATGGCACGGTCTATCTTGATGAAATCAGCGCGCACTGCGGCCAAAGTACGCAGGCCGTTGAAACCTGATCCCATGTCATCCAGCGCGATACGCAAGCCGTGAGTGCGAATCTCGTCACAGTAGCTGGCAAGCAGTTCCGGAGTCACGTGCTCGCTCTCGATAATCTCAATCACCACATCACGTTTTTCTACGCCATAGTGGTTAAGCGTTTCCAACATAGGGGCTAGCCAATCATCGCGCATGATGGTCTGCGGGAGTACATTGATGAACAACGGCACCCCGTTCGGGATCATCTGTGATTTGCCAGCCAGCGCCAGACGCTGGCAAACAAGATCCAGCTCTTCCATACGCTTGATCTGCCGTGCTAACTGGAATGCCTCCTCTCCATTCAGCAGCCTGCCATCGGGGTCTTTCAAGCGGCACAAGGCCTCGAACCCGAAAATCTTGCCGTTCTGGGTAAAGTCCACGATAGGCTGAAAATGCATCTGCACATGTGGGGTGAAGTCAGCCAATAACCAGGGGTATCGCTTGCGCGCATAAAATGTATTGAACGGCATGGCCAGACTCAAGGCCAGAGCCGGGCTAACAGGGGCGCCATCTTCCGATAGCAATACCAGAGTCTCTTCCAGTATCTGCGGGGGCTGTTCCTCTACCATGCGATCCAGCATTGCCAGTAACGCTGCCTCGCTGTGAAAATTGAATTCGACGCAAGGCTGCTCGTTTCCTTGTTGATAAAAGCTGCCGAGGTGATTGCTGGAGAAGCTGACGTTCAGTGAATGAAGATAAAGTTTCATAGTGTTTCTATAGTGTTCCCATGTTCTACACAGCAAGGCCTGTGCCACTGATATCAACGGCTTTTGTCAGGGTTTTCTGTAGGGATGCTGCAATATTGTGCATAGCTAAGTGCACCTGCACCATATAGTCCCGCAAGTCATGTTCTTACCGGCAAGCCAGATTGTCCTGCCATGCCTTTGTGGTAAAGTTGAGGCAAATCAATTACAAAATCTATCAAGGGATACAGTGATGGCAGCAATCGATATTTCTCCGGTTCTCAAATTCATGGTGGAAAAAAATGGTTCCGACCTGTTTTTTAGTACGGGCGC
>CAYXMC010000178.1:0-718 GCA_964466095.1 uncultured Methylophilaceae bacterium
GTCGGTAGGCTGGCGCATCAGGGCGCGCAAGAAGGTATCATTTTTTAGCTGTGTCATGGCGGTTCTTATAAAAAATTTGGGGATACGCGTATGGTATCCCCAGTAATTTTAGTACGTATTGATCTTTATCTAGGTAATGCGGATGAACCCATCAGGAATTCATCAACAGCACGTGCGCATTGACGGCCTTCACGAATCGCCCAAACTACCAGGGATTGGCCTCGGCGCATATCGCCAGCAGCGAATACCTTGGGCTTGCTGGTGGTGTAGCAGCCTTCACCATCAGTCGTTGCCTTGGCATTGCCACGGTTGTCTTTCTCTACACCGAAAGCATCCAGCACTTTTTGCACTGGGCTGACAAAGCCCATAGCCAGCAGCACCAGATCAGCCGGGATAGTGAATTCTGTGCCGGGGATCTCGTTCATCTTGCCGTCTTTCCACTCGACCTTGGCACCCTTGAGTGCAACGACTTTGCCATTTTCACCAATCAGTTCTTTGGTGGTGATAGACCAATCGCGGTTTGCGCCTTCTTCGTGTGAGCTTGAAGTGCGCATCTTGAGCGGCCAGTTTGGCCAGACCAGATTCTTGTCTTCTTTTTCTGGTGGTTGAGGCATCAATTCGAATTGGGTGATGGAGACGGCACCGTGACGGTTGGATGTACCAACACAATCAGAACCAGTATCGCCACCACCGATAACCACGACGTGTTTGTTAGTTG
>CAYXMC010000178.1:728-4249 GCA_964466095.1 uncultured Methylophilaceae bacterium
CCTTGTCGCCAGCGACCACCTTGTTTTGCGGGGTCAGGAAATCCATGGCGAAATGTACGCCATCAAGTTCACGGCCGGGGACCGGCAGGTCACGTGGATATTCCGCACCACCTGCAAGAATCACGGCATCGTATTCTTTGAGCAGATCATCTGCGCTCACAGTGACACCAACATTCACGCCTGTACGGAATTCAACGCCTTCTGCTTGCATTTGCTCCATGCGGCGGTCGATCTGCCATTTTTCCAGCTTGAAGTCAGGAATGCCGTAACGCAGCAAGCCACCGATGCGGGATTCTTTTTCCAATACAACTGGGCTATGGCCGGCGCGTGCCAATTGCTGCGCAGCGGCTAAGCCAGCTGGGCCTGAGCCAACGACAGCGATTTTTTTGCCGGTCTTTTTGGCCGGTACTTGCGGGGTGACCCAGCCGTTTTCCCAGGCTTTGTCGATGATCGCATGCTCAATGGACTTGATACCTACGGCATCGTTGTTAATGTTGAGAGTACAAGCAGCTTCGCAAGGTGCCGGGCAGATACGGCCGGTGAACTCAGGAAAGTTGTTAGTGGAATGCAATACATCAATAGCACTCCGCCAATCCTGACGGTATACCAAGTCGTTCCAGTCAGGGATGATATTGTTGATGGGGCAGCCTGTCGTACAGAAAGGAATGCCGCAATCCATGCAACGCGCACCTTGCTGTTTGGCTTGGTCATCGCTTAAATGCAGTACGAACTCTTTGTAGTTCTTAACACGGTCCGGTACCGGCAGGTTGGCCTCGGACAGGCGCTGATACTCTAAAAATCCTGTTACTTTACCCATTGATTTCTCTCTTCAATCCTTTGAGGCTTAAGCTGCCTGCTTGCTGGAGGCTGCTGCCATTTCGGTGAGCGCACGCTTGTATTCGTTAGGCATCACCTTGACGAATTTGGCACGAGCGTTAGTCCAGTCAGCCAGTAATTCTGTGGCACGCACGCTGCCAGTATATGCAGCATGTTTCTCAATCAGTGTTTTCAGCGTGACTTCATCTGGCTGGCCTAGATGTTGTGCAGCGGAAACAGAAACAGATTCTGCCGCTTCTACCTTTTCCAGGCTGACCATGCTCATGTTGCAGCGCTTGGCGAACATGCCATCTTCGTCATACACGTACGCTACACCACCGGACATACCCGCAGCGAAGTTGAGGCCGGTCTGGCCAAGTACGACTACGGTGCCGCCAGTCATGTATTCACAACCGTGGTTGCCTACGCCTTCGACTACTGCAGAAGCACCAGAGTTGCGAACACAGAAGCGTTCACCGGCAACACCACTGAAATAGCTCTGACCAGATGTAGCACCATACATGACGGTGTTACCAACAATAATATTGTCTTCAGGCGCACCGCGGAAAGCTGCTGGTTTCTTGATGACAATACGGCCGCCACATAGACCCTTGCCAACATAATCGTTGCCCTCACCTGTCAGCTCAAAGGTGATACCTTGAGTCAGGAAGGCTGCGAAACTCTGGCCGGCAGTACCAGTGAGCTTGACTGTAATAGTGTCATCTGGCAAACCGGTACGACCATAACGGCTCGCAATCTGGTTGGACAGCATGGTGCCGGCAGTACGGTTGATGTTAGTGATCGGAGTTTCAATGACTACTTTCTCGCCTTTTTCCAGTGCTGGTTTTGCAAGCTCTATCAACTTGTTGTCCAGTGCCTTGGTAAGGCCGTGGTCCTGCACGTCGTTGTTGCGACGGGAGACGTCGGCAGCTACCTTGGGCTGGTGGAAAATCTTGGTGAAGTCCAGACCGCTGGCCTTCCAGTGCTCAATACCAGCACGCATATCCAACAGGTCAGCGCGGCCAATCAGGTCGTCAAACTTGCGGATACCCATGGAAGCCATCAGCTCACGTACTTCTTCAGCAACGAAGAAGAAGTAATTCACTACATGCTCTGGCTGGCCGGTGAATTTCTGGCGCAGCACTGGGTCTTGAGTTGCGACACCAACCGGGCAGGTGTTGAGATGGCATTTGCGCATCATGATACAGCCCTCAACGACCAGCGGGGCAGTCGCGAAACCGAATTCATCCGCACCCAACAGGGCACCAATCAAGACATCGCGGCCTGTCTTCATCTGACCATCGACCTGCACAACCACGCGACCACGCAACTGGTTCAGTACCAGAGTCTGCTGGGTTTCCGCCAGACCGAGTTCCCATGGTGTGCCAGCATGCTTGATGGAGGAGATCGGTGATGCACCGGTACCACCGTCATGGCCTGCAACCACAATGTGGTCAGACTTTGCTTTGGCAACGCCAGCAGCAACGGTGCCGATACCAGTTTCTGATACCAGCTTCACAGAGATGGAAGCCTTGGGGTTAGCGTTTTTCAGGTCGTGGATCAGCTGCGCCAGATCTTCAATCGAGTAAATATCATGATGTGGAGGTGGCGAGATGAGGCCAACACCGGGCACGGAGAAACGCAGCTGAGCGATGTATGGGCTTACCTTGTGGCCTGGCAATTGGCCACCTTCACCCGGCTTGGCACCTTGCGCCATCTTGATCTGGATCTGATCAGCGTTGGCCAAGTATTCAGCAGTTACACCAAAGCGGCCGGAAGCTACCTGCTTGATGCTGGAGCGCATGGAGTCACCAGCCTTGAGCGCGATATCCTTCTCAATCTTGTCCTTACCGATCACTTCAGACATTGAAGTGTCTTTGGAAACAGGGATGAAGCGCTTAGGATCTTCGCCACCCTCACCGGTATTGGATTTGCCGCCAATACGGTTCATGGCGATTGCCAGAGTAGCGTGTGCCTCTGTAGAGATGGAGCCGAGAGACATCGCACCTGTAGCAAAGCGTTTGACGATTTCTTTGGCTGGCTCAACTTCTTCCAGAGGTACTGGTGCACCAGCTGCCTTGATTTCGAAAAGGCCGCGCAGTGTCAGGTGGCGCTTGGTTTGATCATTGATAAGCTTGGCGTATTCCTTGTAGGTGGAATACTGGCCGGTACGGGTAGCGTTTTGCAGTTTGGCAATAGAATCCGGTGTCCACAAGTGCTCTTCACCACGTACACGGAAGGCATATTCACCGCCAGCTTCCAGCGCATTGGCCAGGACCGGGTCGTTACCGAAGGCAGCCGTATGCAAACGCAGGCTTTCTTCAGCAACTTCATTGAGGCCGATACCTTCAATGCTGGAAGTGGTACCTGTGAAGTACTTTTCAATAAATGCACTGTTGAGGCCAATTGCTTCGAAAATCTGTGCACCACAGTAAGATTGGTAAGTGGAGATACCCATCTTGGACATGACTTTGAACAGGCCCTTGCCGATGGCTTTGACAAACTTCTTGTAGCTTTCCTTGACGTCTGCATTGGTTTCAGCCGCCAGCTGGTCGATGGTTTGCAGCGCCAGCCATGGGCAAACCGCTTCAGCACCGTAACCGGCCAGCAGTGCGAAGTGATGTACTTCGCGGGCAGAACCAGTGTCGATCACCAGACCGGTGCTGGTACGCAAGCCACGTTTCACCAGATGCTGATGCACCGCC
>CAYXMC010000179.1:0-4239 GCA_964466095.1 uncultured Methylophilaceae bacterium
TGCAAATGTTCTGCTAAGCAATGAGTGCCCGCATGTGCCTGCATCTATGGCGTTCACCAAAAGCGGTGGTCTATCAATCACACTCATGTTTATTTGTGGTTATCTAGGAAAATACCCGACATTTTTGTTTTTGCTCGGGGTGAGTTGCCTGGTGATTTATCGTGGATATCAACGCCCTGACCCTGTATACGAACAAGATTTGCTAAAGAAAATCGAATAAAGCACTACCCTGCAAGCCAATATCCATGCGCCTCTCCAGCCTGCCCTGAGAGCCAATAACGGCGCGCCTTCTGGCGGCATGTATTAATTCACGGGTTTCTTTCTTCTGGCAGCGAAGAATGTGCTGAGCATCTTGCCGCATTCTTCCTGCATTACGCCGCTTTCCACTGTGGTGTGGTGGTTGAGCTTGGCTTCTGCCATTAAATCTACCACGCTGCCGCAGGCGCCGGTTTTCGGGTCTTTGGCACCGTAGACCACGCGAGCAATCCGGGCGTGCTGGATAGCGCCAGTGCACATGGCGCATGGCTCTAGCGTCACGTAGAGCGTGCAATCCACCAGCCGGTAATTGCCAATATTGCTGGCAGCATCGCGCATGGCTTGTATCTCGGCATGGGCGCTGGGGTCGTGCTTGCTGATGGGCGCATTGCTGCCGCGCCCAATGATCTCGCCATCCTTGACGACGATAGCGCCCACGGGGACCTCGCCATTGCTGGCAGCTTGTTGCGCCAGTTCCAGCGCTATCTGCATGTATTCCTGATCTGTCATTGTTTTCTCAGGGTTTGAATCGTTTTACCAGTTGTTTGAATCTTTCCAGTGCCTGTTGGCTGATCTGGCTGCGGTAGCGCATCTGCGTATAGCTTTCAATGATGGTTTTAATCTCTTCCGCATTGCCGGGCAGCCGGCGCATGGCGCGTGCGCCAAAATCCTGCGGACCTTCATGTGCCTGACGCTTGAGCCCGCTTTTTTCCAGCTTTTGCTGGAACTCATTATAAAGCCTGAGCAGTGGGTCTAGCTTGATGCGCCTGGTACGTAGCAGGTAATAGCTGACCGGCAGGGAGATGACAATAAGGGCGAGCATCATGGCGATGGTGAGATCTTGCCACGAAAGCTGGCTGCCAGTGAGGCGTTCAAATAATTCCATCTGCTTTTTCTGATCGTAGCCAAGCACCCACTGATTCCAGCCGTTATTGACGGCATCCCAGTTGAGGTAGAGCTTGCGTAGCAGGGGATAGTCGCGCCTTGCCAGTATCGGCAGCACATCACCTTCTGGAATCGCAGATGCG
Organism: uncultured Methylophilaceae bacterium; assembly: GCA_964466095.1. Lineage (GTDB taxonomy): Bacteria > Pseudomonadota > Gammaproteobacteria > Burkholderiales > Methylophilaceae > CAYXMC01. Next base: position 1,284 of record CAYXMC010000179.1, read on the forward strand.
ATGCCGGATTCGATACGTGCCGGGGATACCGCGGATGTCGGGTCTACCCGTGTCCAGCCCTTGCCTTGCAACCACACTTCAGCCCAGGCATGGGCATCGGATTGTCGCACGATCAGGTAATTGCCTACCGGGTTGATATCGCCACCCTGATAACCAGTGACGATACGGGCTGGTATGCCTGCCGCGCGCATGAGGAAGACAAAGCTGCTGGAGAAGTGCTCACAGAAGCCACGCCGCGTGTTAAAGAGAAAATCGTCTATTGGGTTGCGGCCAAGAATGGGTGGTGTCAACGTGTAGGTGAACTTATCTTGGGTGTAAAGATTGAGTGCAGCCTGAATAATGGCTTGTGGGCTGAGTTTGGACTCTTTCCATGATTTTGCCAGCGCAAAGCTTCTAGGGTTTTCGTCATCTGGCAATTGCAGTGCTAGGTCTCGCTCCCGCTCACTGAGTTCTGCTGACAGTGTGTAATTGAAATACGAACTGCCAGAATAACGGATACGGGTGCGCACCGGGTCTTTGGAGAGTATCTGCAGATCGCGGCTGATGATGGCGTCTGGCGGGGTAATACGTGGCATGTCCAGCATCAGCAGCCAGTTGCGATTGTGTGGCTCCAGCGTGATGGTGTACTGCGTGGGTGCGCCAGATACCTGCAGGGATTCTCTCGGTATTGGCAGGGTGGGGCTGCTCATGCGCCAGCTGCTGCCATCATAGTGCCAGAGCACGGGGCCACGCCAATAGAGCTGGCTGGGGTCTGGTACCTTGTCCGTGAACTCTGCGCGGAAGGCAATAGCGCCAGACAAGCTGAGCTTGCTGATATTGCCGGGCTGCATGGTATCGGATAAGCCGGTCATGCCGCTGTAAGCATCGCGTGGCACTCCCCAAAGTGGGCCGGGCACACGGGGGAACAGCACAAACAGGATGAGCATCACCGGCAGGGCTTGTACCAGTAGCATGCCAGCCAGACGCGCCTGAAATTTGGGTGCCAGCTGGCTATTGGCATGACTGAGGCCCACCAGTGTGGCAGTGAGCGCGATGATGGGCAGCGCCATATAAGCGCCCACAAGTAGCGATTGATTAAAAAGAAAGGCGTTGATGCAAAGGAAGTAGCCGAGAAACACCAGCAGAATGTAATCGCGGCGAGCGCCAGATTCCATCAGTTTCAAGGCAATCATCACACAGAGTAAGGCTACGCTGGCATCGCGTCCAAAAAACCCGTGATAGCTGAAGCGTATGCCCATGATGGCAATCGCAGTCACTGGTAGCAATAGCCAGAGTCTTGGTAACGACCAGCCTTTCTTTTCTACCAGATAGCGCCAGAGGCCCATGGCGGCGATGAAAAAGCTGATCCAGATCGCCAGATGGCCGACATGCATGGCAAAGACTGATGCGAGCGAAAACAGCAGCCAGTAGAGATCGTGCAGGGTGGGTTTCTGCTGCATCATGGCTCTAGCAAGGCCAGCGTTTCAAGGCACTGGTGATAGTGCGGCTCGGTATTGTTAGGCGGGATTTCCGTGCCTGGCACGCGTAGACCATAGCGTTGTTTGGCGGCATGGGCATCCACTATCCAGCGGGTGAGTTGTTGTAGTCGATGTTCGTTATTTTGACCGGGTGTAGTTGCCCAATCCAGCCACAGGGTGCTTTTGCCTTCACCCTGAAACTGCTTGACCAGCAGGCCTTGTTCACGCGATGAGGCTTTCCAGTCCACGCGTTTGGGGGAGTCGCCAAACTGGTAATTGCGATGCCCTGCAAAATCATCATCACCACTGCTGGTGTCGAGATTGCCCATGCTTCCTTCGTCACTCGATGCTGGCACCGGCTCACTATGCGAGAGAGGGTGTGGATAGATGAGGCAACGGCAATCCAGCGCAGCATAAGACCAGACATGGAAGAGGCTGAGCGGGAACTCGGTATAAAAGCTGATGCGGCCCGGTTTCAGCCAGCCACGCTGTTTACTGGGGTGGGGCAGGCGCATGACCAGTTTTTCACCTGGGGCCATATCGGCAAAGGTTGGGCTGACGTTCTCGAAATGCGCAGCAATGGTGTAACGGGCGCGTTGCTGATGTTCAGACAACTCTATTTCGAAGAATGCCTCTTCGCCAGAGAACACAGGCTGGGCACGCTGGAATTGCACGTGCAGGTTGGCCAGATTGCGCCAGGTATGCAGCATGGCAACATTGCCCATGCCCGCCAGTAGAAAAGTGAGGATATAGCCCAGGCTTAAAGAGTAATTGATGGAGCCGATGAGCATGCCGACCAATACCAGACCAAAGCCCCAGCCGAAGCGGGTGGGCAGGATATAAATATGGCGGCGCGAGAGAATGGCGGGCTGATGTGTGGCTTTTGCGGTGCGCAGCCATTTGCGCCAGTCAGGGAGTTTGATGGCAAATGCGGACATTAGGGAATGGCAACAGCATTTAGCAGATGCAGGGCTGCATCGCCTGTATTCTCATTGCTGCTGACAGTCTGCAGGCGGTGGCCGGCGACGCTGGGCAGTACGGCCTGCACATCCTCCGGCAATGCAAAATCACGGCCGTGGATCATGGCCCAGGCTTGTGCAGATTGCTTGAGGGCCAGACCGGCGCGTGGCGACAAACCAGCTACATAGCGCCCTGAACTCCGGCTGTATTGCAGCAATGCCTGAATATAATCAAGCAGGGCATCTGAGATATGGATGCTGTTGACCATTTCCTGCAATTGCAGGAGTTGCTCGCTATTGATGCTGGCTGCCAGATGTTGCCCGCCATTACGGCCGCCGTTGTTCTGCAATAAGGCGCGTTCGGAATCGGCATCCGGGTAACCCAGCTGTATGCGCATCAGGAAGCGGTCGAGTTGTGATTCTGGCAGCGGGAATGTGCCGATATGGTAAGTCGGGTTCTGTGTGGCAATCACGAAGAATGGTTTGGGTAGGAGTCTTGTCTCGCCATCTACCGTTACCTGACCTTCTTCCATCACTTCA